>JBIIRT010000116.1:0-8350 GCA_044341405.1 Daejeonella sp.
TGAACTCGGGATTAAGTACCTAACATTATATGCTTTTTCAACCGAAAATTGGAACAGACCAAAACTTGAGGTATTGGCGTTAATGGAACTCCTGGTTTCAACCATCAGCAAGGAAACTAGAACTTTAATGGATAATGGTGTGCGTTTAAATGCAATTGGGAATTTGTCTTCATTGCCCGAAAAGTGCCGCAAACAATTATTAGAAGCGATCAAAAAAACCTCCTCAAATACTAACTGTACACTAACTTTAGCTCTTAGTTATAGTTCGAGATGGGAAATTACAGACGCGGCAAAACGATTGGCTGAAAAAGTGAGAGATGGTGAATTAAAAGCAGAGGAAATTACTGAAGAGATTTTCGGCTCTCATCTCAATACTGCTGGCATGCCTGATCCTGAACTGATGATCCGTACAAGCGGCGAACACAGAATCAGTAATTATCTTTTATGGCAAATTGCTTATGCTGAATTGTATTTTACTTCAAAATTATGGCCTGATTTTCGAAGACAAGATCTCTTTGAGGCTGTCTTAGATTATCAGAAAAGAGAGAGACGATTCGGTATGATTAGTGAGCAGTTAAACTAATTTTCATTTTTAACACTTTTTAACAAGCTATTAGATTAATTTAGCATCTTTAATATACCAAATGAATCGCATTTTCATACTGTTTTTGTTTTTAATATCCGGTACTTCTGCCATGGCCCAGTTTGGTAGAACCGGAGCTCCAACTCCAACAAGAACTACTTCAAATGATGAACTAAGCTATCTCAACCCTAAAGATTTTGTTATCGGAGGAACCAAAATTCTTGGCACTGAGTTTCTTGATAATGATGTTTTGATAACCATTTCGAAATTGACCAAAGGCGATAGAATTACAGTTCCGGGGGATGCTACATCCAATGCAGTAAAAAACCTGTGGGCTCAGGGATTATTTGATGATGTAAAATTAAACATAGCGGAGATCAGATCTGATTCAATATTTTTCGAAATAGAGGTTGTAGAACGACCCCGTTTGACCAGAATTGATTTATTTGGATTAAAAAAGGGTGAAATAACAGATATACGTGAAAAGTTAAATGATAAAACAGGTAAAGTTGTTAATGAGAATTTATTAAAAACAACCACTGATATTATAAAGAAGCATTTTACTGAAAAAGGTTTTCTCTTTACTGATGTGTTGATCGCTGAAAGAAAAGATACTGCTGCGGCAAATAATAAAATTCTTGATATCACAGTCGAGAAGAACGATAGAGTAAAAATAAGCGAGATTACTTTTACGGGAAATAAAGATTTTAAAGATAAGAGCTTAAAGAAATATTTAAAAAAGACCAAAGAAAAGGCTTTTTACAAAGTATTTGGATCTGGTAAGTTCCTTCAAAATAAATACGATGAAGATAAGCTAAAGCTTGTAGAAAAAATGCAGGAAAAAGGTTATCGGGATGCTGAAATAGTCAAGGATACTACCTTCCGGACTGGTAAAAGTACTATCGGTGTAAAAATTGATCTTCATGAGGGGCCTAAATATTATTTTGGAAATATTACATGGGCAGGTAATGCTAAATACTCTACCAAAGTTCTGGAAACTATCTTGGCAATAAACAAGGGTGAAGTATTTAGTGAGAAAAAACTTGAAAGAAAACTCACGAGTAGTCCTGGAGGAGATGATGTATCCTCACTGTATATGAATGATGGATATCTGACGTTTAACGTTGATCCGGTTCAGACCAAAGTTTATGGTGATACCATTGATCTCGAATTGCGAATGTATGAAGGACCGCAGTACACAATTAATAATATCAGGGTTAGAGGAAATGAGTTAACCAATGATAAAGTAATTTTAAGAGAAATTCGTACCAAACCAGGTCAGAAATTCTCTAAAGAGCTTATTGTTAGGAGTACCCGTGAAATCGCACAGTTAGGAAACTTTGATGATACTAAAACCGATCCTAAACCAATCAACATTAATCCCAATGATGGTACAGTTGATATCGAGTATAATGTGGTAGAAAAGCCTTCTGATCAAATTGAGTTATCTGGGGGTTTTGGTGGTGGACGTGTTGTGGGTACCTTGGGATTAACATTTAATAATTTCTCTGCCCGTAATCTTTTTAATAAAAGTGCCTGGAAACCATTACCAAAAGGAGACGGTCAAAGACTGAGTATCAGGGGGCAAACCAATGGTAAATTTTATCAGTCTTATAACTTTTCATTCTCTGAACCGTGGCTTGGCGGAAAGAAACCTATATATTTTGGGATAAGTGCTTTTACCTCTTTACAATCTAATGGTCTTCGAAATCAGGATTTTAATCAGCAGAAAATACGCCTAAATGGTTTGACTTTTAGTTTAGGTAAACGTTTGAAATGGCCTGATGATTATTTCCAGGCAAATACTTCAATTAATCTTCAGCAATATATTCTTAACAACTTTAGTGGCTTTATTTTTTCTTCAGGTACATCCTATAATTTCAACCTGACGCAGGAATTCAGCAGAAATTCTGTTGATGCACCAATTTTTCCAACTACAGGTTCAAATTTAAAGTTAACAGTACAGGCAACACCTCCATATTCATTGATCAATAACAAAAATTATGCAATTGCAACGGATAAGGATAAGTACAGGTTTACAGAATATCATAAATGGAAATTTGAGTCGCAATGGTTCCAGCGCATCTACGGTAAGCTGGTTCTTAAGGCCCAGGCGCAATTTGGTTTCCTTGGAATTTATAACCCGGCCGTAGGGGAGTCGGCTTTTGAAAGATTTAAACTTGGGGGTGATGGTATGCAGGGATTTGATTTCCTTCAAGGATCTGAGATCATAGCAATGCGTGGTTATGCAAATAACGCAGTAATTCCTGCGGGCTCTAATCCAACTATTGCCCAGGGGTCAGGTAGCCCGTTGTTCAACAAATATGTTCTGGAATTAAGACATCCAATTACTGCCAGTCAAACCGCTACAATTTTCGTTCTTGCATTTGCTGAAGGTGGAAATACCTGGAGTTCATTTCGTGATTTTGCGCCATTTAATATCAGGCGTACTGCAGGTGTTGGAGCAAGAGTATTTTTACCTATTTTTGGACTTCTCGGGATTGATTATGGTATTCCTTTTGATAAGATACCTGGATTACCTGATAGTGGAAAGCAATCTTTTACTTTTAGCATTTCACAAGCACTGAATGGAGGATTTAACTAATTTTTATGAAAAAAATTCTTATAATTATAGCATTATTGGCATTTACACGCTTAGGGGTCTATGCTCAGAGGTTTGCTTACGTTGACAGTGATTATATTTTAAAACATATACCTGAATATAATTCATCTCAAAAGCAATTAGACGCGCTTTCGCTGCAATGGCAAAAGGAGGTTGATTCTAAGTTTCTTGCGATTGAGGGGCTTTTTAAAGCCTATCAGGCGGATCAGGTTTTACTGACGGAGGTTATGAGAAAAACCCGTGAAAATGAAATAATTGAAAAAGAAAAGGAAGCTAAAGAGTTTCAAAGGCTTAAATTTGGTTTTGAAGGAGAACTTTTTCAGGCTCGTACAAAATTAATTAAACCTATTCAGGATCGAGTTTCTAAAGCAGTTCAGGCTGTTGCAGAAGCTCAACAACTGGATATGTTATTTGACAAAAACAGTGAGATTACGCTATTATATGCAAGTCCGCGTTTAGATAAAAGTAATGATGTAATTACCAGGTTAGGTTATAAGCCTGGCACAATAAGTAAATAAGTTTTTTTAAATTATAAACAAATAACAGAATACAAAAAATGAAAAAAGTATTTAAAATAGGAGTTGTTACATTCGGATTAATTTTAGCAGTTGGTGTTGCAAAGGCTCAACAAAAATTTGGACATATTAATTCAGCTGATTTATTGCAGTCAATGCCAGAAATGAAAACTGCTGATGCCACTTTTCAGACTTTTGCTAAGGCAAAACAAACATCCCTTGAATTGATGGGTGCTGAGCGTCAGAAAATGGTTACTACTTATGAGGAAAAATACAAAACGCTTAGTGAGGCAAACAGAGCTACCTTAGAGAAAGAATTAACCACACTTGGCGGAACTATTCAGGATTTAGAAAAACGCATAACCGATGAGCAGGAAAAGGCTCAGGAGGAAATGACTACAAAACGTTCTGAGATCTATCAGCCTGTATTCAAAAAGGCTGAAGATGCCGTAAAAGCAGTAGCTAAAGAAAAGGGTTTTTCTTATGTTTTTGATGTTTCCCAGCCAGGAGTAGTATATTTTGACGGAGGAACTGATTTGATTAATGATGTGAAAACCAAATTAGGCATCGCAATTGTAGCTAAATAAGGTTTATATTGATAAAAAAATGCGAAGCATCATGCTTCGCATTTTTTTTGTTCAAAAATTTCAATATAACTGCTCGATATATTATTCTATTTTTGAGTTATGAGTTCAGCACTTCCTATTGGAATTTTCGATTCCGGAATCGGGGGCCTTACGGTTGCAAATGCAATTCGGAAGATCCTACCAAATGAACAAATTATTTATTTTGGAGATACTGCTCATATGCCTTATGGGGATAAATCACCCGAAGCCATCAAATTTTATAGTCTGAAAATTGCTAAGTTCTTGCTGGATAAGAATTGTAAGCTAATTCTCATTGCCTGTAATACAGCATCTGCACATGCTTACCATGAATTAGTGCATTTTCTTGGGGATAAAGTCCCAATTATCAATGTTATAGACCCGGTTGTGAATATGATGGTACATGATGGGAGGTATAAAAAAATAGGGGTTATAGCAACGAAATCAACAATTCGCTCAGATATTTACGCAAAAAAATTCAAGATTATAGATCCCACTATTGAAGTTTCTTCGCTTGCTACACCCTTGTTAGCACCGATGATTGAGGAGGGATTTTTTAATAATAACATCAGTAAAACAGTTATCAATTCTTACCTGACATCACCAAAGCTCAAAAAAATTGATAGTTTGATACTGGCCTGTACCCATTACCCCTTGATAAAACCTGAAATATCTTCATTTTACGGCGATAAACTTGATATTATTAATACAGCAGAAATTGTAGCCGGATACTTGAAAGAACGTCTCACAAAGCTTAATCTACTTAATGAGGGTCCTTTAAAGCGTCATCAGTTTTTTGTTTCAGATTTTACACCATCTTTTGCAAAGAGCACAAGGCTATTTTTTGGAGAAAAGATTCATCTGTCCTATAAACCTATATGGGATTAAATTAAATTCTTTATAATAGATAGATTTAGTCTGCATTTATAAGCATAATACTTAAGTTTGCGTATACAAGCCCGGAGATTTGACCTTCTATCTGACATATGTACTAGTTGCAACCGCATTATTTGCATTCACAGCTTTGTTTACTCTTTTTGCTGTGTATTCCGAACGTAAAATATCGGCATTCATTCAGGATCGACTTGGACCGATGGAGGTTGGAAAATATGGTATGCTACAAGCATTTGCGGATATCCTAAAAATGCTTCAAAAGGAATTTATTATTCCAAAGGCTTCTGATAAAATTCTATTTATACTAGCTCCAATAGTAATTTTTGTTTCTGTTTATCTCGGATTTGCGGCATTGCCTTGGGCGCCTGGCATCATTCCTTCATCACTCAATCTTGGTCTTTTTTACATTTTTGCCATCCTTTCGATAGAGACTCTTGGAATTTTGATGGCTGGCTGGGGCTCAAATAATAAGTACGCCCTCTTAGGTTCAATGCGCTCTGTAGCTCAGATGATTTCTTATGAGATCCCTGCTGGTGTAGCTCTTATATCCGCAGTTATGATTTCACAAAGTCTGAATCTTCAGGAAATTTCTATAAAGCAGGGTTTACTCAGCACTGATCTCATTTATTTTCTTGGTATTTGGGAAATCAAATCTGTTGGTGGCTTTCTTGCCTGGAATATTTTTCAGGCACCACATCTCATTCTTGCCTATGTAATTTATTTTATTGCCTCATTAGCAGAATGTAATCGTGCTCCATTTGATATTCCTGAGGCGGAATCTGAATTGGTTGGAGGATTCCATGTTGAATATTCCGGACTTAGATTCGCATTTATTTTTCTTGCTGAATATTCTATGATGTTTCTTGTTGGCATAATAGGTGTGGTATTATTTCTTGGTGGATGGAATACTCCGCTCCCCAATATAGGTTCAGCAAAATTAGCTACGTGGACGAATGGGATTGCCTGGGGGATTTTTTGGATTCTCAGTAAGACACTTTTGGTTGTAGTAGTACAGATATGGATTAGGTGGACTCTTCCTAGATTAAGGGTTGATCAGCTTATGAGTTTTTGTTGGAAAGTTCTGACTCCGCTTGCGTTTTTTTGTATGCTTCTGTCAGGATTATGGCGGCTGGGCGTTATGCAGTAATAATAAATAGAATTCGGATTTTCGACCTATACTATGGTAAGAGAGGTTTTACATGCATTCAAAACTGTTTTTAAGGGATTAGCCCTGACTATGGCTCATCTTTTTGCTGCAAGAGAAAGCAGGAAGGTGGTATCGATCACGGATAAAGATTATTTTCTAAAGGACAGTGGAATTACTACAATCCAATATCCTCATCAGAAATTGCCAGTACCTGAGCTTGGAAGGTATCAATTGGATGTTGAGATGGATGATTGTATTGTTTGTGATCTGTGCGCCAAAATTTGTCCGGTTAACTGTATTGATATTGAGAGCATAAAAGCTACTGAAGCGATTGGAAAAACCTCAGATGGTACAACAAAGCGTCTATATGCCGCAAAGTTTGATATAGATATGGCAAAGTGTATGTACTGTGGTTTGTGTACAGTTGTTTGTCCTACAGAGTGCCTTGTCATGACAGATACCTATGATAGAAGCATGCCTGATTTGAAGGGGATGATTTATAAGTTTTCAGAAATGTCTCCGGAAGAAGCTGCCGATAAACGTTTTGCCATAGAACAACTTAATGCAGAGCGATTGGCAGCTAAAGAAGCTATGATGCAACAAAAAATCCAAGATTGATCATGGGACAAGAACAGATTCTATTTTATTTCTTTGGTGCTTCCGTGTTGATTTCCGCACTATGCGTTGTGCTGATGAGAAATTTGGTGAGAAGTATTTTTCTGTTTTTTGTTACACTTTTTTCCCTTGCTGCATTATATTTATTTGCTCTAGCTGATTTTATTGCATTGTCTCAGGTAGTTATATATGCCGGTGGAGTATTAGTGCTCATGCTTTTCGCATTTATGTTATCTAGCAGGGAATTGCTTAATAGTATAAAGCCAGCAGTTTCAGGCTTCAAAGTCAATCATTTAGCCGGAATTTTAACAAGTATTTTATTCCTTTTTATTTTGTTTAGGGTTATAATCAAGACTAATTTTAACCAATTAATGTGGATGCAGGAAAGTATGCCTATCGCTTCTAATGAGAACACCGCACATCAAATTGGTATTCATATTATGACAGCGTATCTGCTTCCTTTTGAAATACTTTCTATATTTCTTCTGATGGTATTAATTGGCGCAGCACATCTTGCCAGAAAAGGGGGTAAAGAATGATTCCAGTTGCACACTTTATGTTCATTAGTGCCAGCTTGTTCTGCATCGGCTTATATGCTGTTTTGACCAGAAGAAATACCATTCAAATTTTGATAGGTATCGAATTTATGATCAATGCGGCAGTTTTAAATTTTGTTGCTTTTGGAAAGTATGATAAAATATCCGGTGGCGGGCAGATGTTTGCTTTATTCGCAATTGTTCTTGCTGCCGCAGGTGTGGCTGTTGCGCTTGCTATTATTTTAAATGTTTACAGATATTTCAAGTCAATTGACCCGACTAAAACTGATACTTTGAAGAATTAATGGAAGTGCTAAGCTTTATAGAAAATACAGGATTAATTGCCCTCTTGGTAGCAATATTGCCTTTCTTTTCTTTTGTTTTTATACTATCTTCCAATAAGCGGAAAGGTGCAAATTTCGCTTTGTCAACTAGTTCACTGTCCTTTCTTTTGTCGCTTCACCTGTTTTTACAAATTTGGAACGCCGAACCTGAACATTTTCAATTATCCTGGTTTCAGGTAGCTAAAGTTCAGTTTTTCGCTGGAGTACTTTTGAATAATCTGAGTGTTCTAATGATGGTTCTGGTTTCCGGTATCTCAGTTTTGGTTCATATATATTCACGTGAATACATGAAGAATGACCCTAATTTAAATAGGTATTGGGCCTATTTGAGTTTGTTTTGCTTTTCAATGATTGGCCTTGTCATTTCAGACAGTTTATTGTTAATTTATCTGTTCTGGGAGATGGTTGGTTTTTCATCCTATCTTCTAATTGGTTTTTGGTTTAATAAAAATGCGGCATCGCAGGCGGCCAAGAAAGCATTTATCATG
>JBIIRT010000117.1:0-8338 GCA_044341405.1 Daejeonella sp.
ATGTGACTAAGGCCTATGATAAAGAGATTCCGGGAAGTCAGAGAGCCGAGCTGCATTATAAATTAATTGGGGAACTTGGGGGTTACTATCTGATTGAGGTTGATCCTATTACCGGTCGTCCGCACCAGATTCGGGTGCAGCTCTCTACAATGAATTGTCCAATCGTCGGCGATAATAAATATGGTTATCCCCGCGGAAGTCTGAAGAAGAGCATTTGTCTACACGCAAGAAGGTTACAATTTATGCACCCTGTGAAGCAGGAGCCGGTCAATATCTTTGCGCCCTTACCAAAGGATGGTTTTTGGGAGCGATTCGAGGGCTTTTAGTACTAATACCTTATCTGAGTTAAGAACCAATAGCCATTAACCATCTAAATCAGATTGAAAATTGCAATTCAAAAAAAAGCCACCATATTAAATGGTGGCTTTTTTTATAAATATTTGAAATTAAGCTAGTTTTGCCTGTAGATTTTGGTCAATAGCATCTAGGAATTCCTCTGTATACAGATAATGATCACCATGATTTACTTTGTTTCCATGAATACAAACAGCAAGATCTTTAGTCATTTTTCCACTTTCTACAGTCTCTATACAAACCTGCTCTAATGCATGACAGAAATTGATTAATTCCTGATTGCTATCTAATTTACCTCGGAACTCTAATCCCCTGGTCCATGCAAAGATTGATGCAATTGGATTGGTTGATGTTGGTTTCCCCGCTTGATGATCACGGTAATGGCGGGTTACTGTACCATGAGCTGCTTCAGCTTCCATTGTAGAACCATCCGGTGTGATCAAAACTGAGGTCATTAATCCTAATGAACCAAAACCTTGGGCAACAGTATCTGATTGAACATCACCATCGTAGTTTTTACAGGCCCAGACAAAATTACCGTTCCACTTTAATGCAGAAGCAACCATGTCGTCAATCAGACGATGCTCATAGACTATCCCTGCTTTATCAAAGGCAGCTTTAAATTCATTTTGATATACTTCTTCGAAGATATCTTTGAATCGTCCATCGTATTTTTTTAGAATTGTATTTTTTGTTGAAAGGTATAATGGCCATCCTTTGGATAATGCCTGATTAAAGCATGCACGAGCAAAACCGTAGATACTTTCGTCTGTGTTGTACATTGCCAGTGCAACACCATCACCTTTGAAGTTGTAAACCTCGAATGATTGGGTTTCACCACCATCTTCCGGACTAAAAGTAATTGTTAATTTCCCCTTGCCTTTAGTAACAAAATCAGTTGCACGATATTGATCACCAAATGCATGACGACCAATACAAATTGGGGCCGTCCAGTTAGGCACTAGGCGAGGAACGTTGCTCATCACAATTGGTTCACGGAAAACAGTTCCATCAAGAATGTTTCTGATCGTTCCGTTTGGCGACTTCCACATTTGCTTTAATTTGAACTCGCTTACACGTGCCTCATCTGGAGTGATTGTTGCACATTTGATTCCAACGCCATATTGCTTGATTGCATTTGCAGCATCAATAGTTACCTGATCATTAGTTTCATCACGATATTCCATTCCAAGATCGTAATATTTGATATCCAATTCCAGGTAGGGGGTAATTAGTTTATCTTTTATAAACTTCCAGATTATCCTGGTCATTTCATCACCGTCTAATTCTACTACCGGATTTGCAACTTTAATTTTTTGTACTGACATAACTTAAATTGAGTTTTTTGGAATTTCGACAAAGATAGGAATTTTGATCTCACCTGAAAGTTTGAGGCAAATGAAAATTCTGCTTAATGCTTTCTAAACAGAGAAATTGAACTTAAATGAACAGAAATCCCTTGAATGCGATCTTAATTTATTTTCTTTCGAACGTAAAAATATGGATAGGATTGATTTTTTAATGGATGAAGAGCATAGAAACCTCTAAAACGCTAATAGGGAAGATTAAAAATCCAGATCGAGATTAAATCGCTTTCTGAACTCTTCAAGATTTGGGTTCTTTTCAAGCATATGCTGATATTTTTCATTTGAGGTATAAAGCCTCTTTTTCTGAATTTGTTCCAAAATCCTTGTCTGCAATTCTATACTGAAGTTTTTAAGTTCAGTACGAAGAAAATTCAGTAGGTCTACTTTCTCTATCTGCAATAGGTCGTCCTGAAGCTTATTCTCAATATCAAGTTCAATTATAAAATTTGGCAAGAGTCTTGGGGAATAAGATGTCATGATGGTGAAGATATTGATCTTGTTTTCATCCTTGATTTTTATCGCATAGTCGTTCCAATATTTCAGTAAAGAATCTGAATTGAAATCCATCTTGCTTTCGCCACTTAAGTATTCAGCTCTTTGTTCCTCCTTTTTCGTGTAATTAGCTTCTAGATCGTTCAGATTTGGAATTAATGCACTGTTTACCAACATAGAAGGCTTAGAAATAGCGATAATTGGTTTTTTAGGTTCGGATTCAGCGCTAGGAACATCTTCTTGGTTTTCATTTGATAAAACTTCGGTAGGAATTGAAGTTTTTACCGGTTCTTCGAAGCTTTTTAAAGAAGTGATTACTTCCTTTTCGGGAGCCTGATATTCAGGTTTGGCAGAAACATCAGGTTTTATTTCGGGATTAAGTTTTTTTTTTATTTCCCCTTCAGATGTTGAGGGCATTCCGGCAGCTGAAAGATTGATGACCGATGGTATGTGACAAAGTTTGATTAGGGCCAATTCTACCTGTAATCGCTGATTTTTACTTGTTTTATAGTTGAGGTCACATTGATTGCTGATATTCAGTGCGGAAATTAAAAAGGAAACAGGTGCGATTTGAGACTGATTATGGTATTTCTTCCTGATTCCATCACTAACTTCTAGTAACTTTAAGGTTGAGTTATCTTTTGTGACCAGTAAATTCCTGAAATGGGATGCCAGACCAGTAATGAAATGATTTCCATCAAATCCATGGCCTAAAATTTCGTCGAAAACAAGAAGTGAACCCGCAACATCTTCTGAAAGAATTGAATCTGTTAGCCTGAAATAGTAATCATAATCCAGAATATTTAAATTATCGATTACTGCTTTATAGTTAACGTTTTTATTCGAAAAGCTGACAATTTGATCGAACATAGACAATGCATCCCTTAATCCTCCATCAGCTTTTTGTGCGATCATATGCAAACCATCTTGATCATAAGCAATACCCTCTTTATCGGCAATCTCAGCCAGATGTTGAGCCATATCCTCTACCCGTATTCTGTTAAAATCAAAAATCTGACAGCGTGACAAAATTGTAGGTAAAATTTTATGTTTCTCGGTGGTAGCCAAGATAAAAATCGCGTATGGAGGAGGCTCTTCCAATGTTTTCAGAAAAGCATTAAAGGCCTGTTGCGATAACATATGGACTTCATCAATAATATATACCTTGTACTTACCGGCTTGCGGAGGTATGCGAACCTGTTCAATCAGGTTACGGATATCTTCAACAGAATTATTAGAAGCAGCATCCAGCTCATGGAAATTAAAGGAGTTTCCGTTATGAAATGAAATACAGGAGCTACATTCGCCGCAGGCTTCTGCATGAGCGGTTAAGTTTTGGCAGTTTATTGTTTTAGCGAGTATTCGGGCACAGGTTGTTTTACCAACTCCCCTTGGGCCACAAAAAAGAAATGCCTGAGCAAGCTGATTATTTTTGATGGCATTTTTTAGTGTACCCGTAATATGTTGCTGTCCAACAACGCTTTGGAAGGTTGCTGGTCTGTATTTTCTTGCTGATACTACGAAATTATCCATCGGGTCTAAATTAGAAAGAGGAATGGGTTAAACCAAACTTAGATAAATTTTTTTCTTCACAGTTTTGTATAATATGTAATTCGAAAAACTTATGTTAAAACTTGGAGTTGAATTGTCGCTTTGCTGTTACAGCTGCATAACAAAGACTGTATCTTTAAGTATAAACTACCCTTGATTAGGTCTGTTGGGATTTGGGCTTGTGTTTGATTTTATACCAAATAAAATTGTGAAATCATTTTACACTTTCATAAAATTCACTGTTGGTTTTATTGCAAATCATTGTTGTCCGGTAAAAATAAAATGTTTAAAAATATCCTTTTGAAATTATCGTGAACGATTTTATTTCCTGATTTCAAAATGCAGCGCACTCGCTCAATAGGCCCCGCTTTTAAGCGGGGTATACAATTGGATATTCCGGGCTTTAGCCCAAATAATTCGATTATACCAGAACACCCGCATCGGGCTTCAGCCCGATTAAATGTTGTCGGCGCTGAAGCAGCGGTTTATGTTATTTTCCAACCTACAATCTGTAGGGCTGAAGCCCGAATCGAATTACGCCGATTAAAACCCACCTAAAGGCGGGCCCTATTAGTGATAATTCTATACCCGAGATTAAGATAACTCTATCATTAAGAAAACACCCTCTTTCCTAAATATGGCAAGAGTTTCAATTCTACTGCTCGGCTAAACCTTAATAAAATTTTCCCCCATACACTTTTGATTACTTATAACTATAAATAACACGAGATAAATCTTGACTAGTTTGGTCTTATGCTTTTTTTGGTCATTTTGCTCATATTATCTCAGAAAATTTCTTGAACTCTTTGTGTTGAATTTTCAATTTCAAATTTTTAGTTTTTAAACTCTATAAAAGCATTTGATAAATAGAAAATTATGTCTATTTTTGCAACCCGCTTTAAAGCCTGATAAACAGGCATTGAGGTTTAATAAATAAAAACACATAGCAACAATGCAACAGTACGAAACAGTGATCATTCTGACCCCGTTGTTATCTGATGAAGCAATGAAAGAGGTATTAACCAAATTCAACAAGCTTATGACTGATAACGGAGCCGAAATTGTCCATGAAGACAATTGGGGTTTGAAAAAACTAGCGTATCCGATTCAAAAGAAAACAACAGGATACTATCACCTAACTACATTCAAAGCTCCGGGTGAGTTTATTAACAAACTTGAAGTTGAATACAAGCGCGATGAACGCATTATGCGTTTTCTGACTGTATCACTTGATAAGCATGCACTTGCTTTCAGTGAGAAGAAGCGTAGCGGAGCTTTCAACAAAAACAAGGAAACTAAAACTGAGGAGGTAGCGAAATAATGGCAAAAGATACAATCCAATACGTTACCGCTCCAAAGGTTGATGAGAGCCGTAAAAAATATTGCCGATTCAGAAAGAACGGTATTAAATACATCGATTACAAAGACGCAAACTTTTTATTAAAGTTCATCAATGATCAGGGTAAGGTTTTACCACGTCGTTTGACCGGAACTTCACTTAAATTTCAGCGTAAAGTAGCTCAGGCTGTAAAGCGTGCGCGTCATATCGGTCTATTACCTTATGTTACTGATTCATTAAAATAAGAGGGAGATAAGAGAAATGGAACTAATTTTAAAACAAGACATCAAGAATCTCGGAGAGAAAGATGATGTAGTGAATGTAAAGCCAGGTTTTGGACGTAACTACCTTATTCCTAAGGGTTATGCTACACTGGCAACTGAATCAGCGAAAAAAGTTTTAGCTGAAAACCTAAAGCAAGCAGCTTTTAAACAGGATAAAATTAAAAAGGATGCAGATGCGATTGCTGCGCGCCTTGAAGGTGTGAAACTTTCCATTGGTGCAAAAGCAGGTGAGAGTGGTAAGATCTTCGGATCTGTTAACACAATACAGATTGCAGATGCTTTGAAGAAAGAAGGCTTTGACGTTGATCGTCGTCGTATTACTTTTGATACTGAGCCTAAGTTTGTAGGCGAGTATATTGCAAACCTTAACCTTCACAAAGAGGTTAAAGTGAAAGTTCCTTTTGAGGTTATTGCCGAGTAATTTTCTTTTCCTTTTTTAAACGAGGAATAAATCATCAAAAAAATTATAATTTTAGGTGCCTTCTGAATTTTCAGAAGGCACTTTTTATTTAAAAGTAATTTACAAAGCAAATCTCTTTAGTTTTAATGGTGAACAGTTTCAAATTGATTGTACGGCTTATTAAGAAGGCGATATTTTTGTTCCTCGCTATTTCAGTGGTTTGGGTACTAATTTATAGGTTTGTTAACCCTCCAATTACTTTTCTGATGATACAACGTGCTGTAGAGCGCAAAACTGATGGCAAGGACTTCAAAATTGATAAATCTTGGCTAACTGTTGAAGATATTTCAGGCAATTTGAAGAAGGCAGCAATTGCCGGAGAGGATATAAATTTTCTGAATCACAAAGGGTTTGATTTCAAAGCGATGGAAACAGCCTTTGTGAAAAATAAAAAGGGTAAAAAAATCAGGGGAGGCAGTACTATAAGTCAGCAGACAGCTAAAAATGTCTTTCTTTGGCCAGGAAGATCTTATATCCGTAAGGCTTTTGAAGCGTATTTTACAGTCCTCATAGAGCTTTTATGGGGAAAAGAACGAATTCTGGAAGTATATCTCAATGTTATTGAAATGGGGGATGGTATTTATGGGGCAGAAGCTGCCGCTCAGAGTTATTGGGGAAAATCAGCTAACAGCATGAGCAAATCTCAGGCAGCCTTATTAATTGCAGTATTGCCAAATCCTCGGCGCTGGAGTCCGGCAAGGCCAAGCCGCTTCGTCTATTATAAGCAAAGCCTCATCTTGAGGAATATGAGGTCATTGAAAAAATTACCTTTTTGATAATATAAGAGTTAATAGGATTGGGCTGCCAACTCGATTTAACCTATCTTGGTTCTTGAATCAAACAGAAAACACCTTCGCATGCCAGCTTTCTGCAAGTGGGATATTCCATGAAGTTTTCAGCTCTTCCCTCTTAGTAATCAGATTATTGAAAACCAGTGTCTTGCCGGTTATGTGTCCATTTTTGATCTGATCTTCAAACTCTTCCCGACTACAATTGATAATTTCATCACCAGATTTATAGGCTATTCTAAACCGGTCGAACAGATTGATATTGAATTTAGCTTCAATCGATTTCATCAAATGGACTGATTTATCGATACTGCATCCGGTAGCACCCGCAATTTGCTCATCAACTGAAACTACAATAAACTGGTGATGTAAAATTTCAGTCAAAGCTGCCAAAGCGTTGCCGTGTGCTTGCCATTCTTTAGAAAAGTTATGCAAAATCTGCGCTATTGCCTGCTCTTCCTCAGATGAAAAAGGTCTGTCCGATTGATAGATCCATACTCTGGAATTTTCTGAAATGTTCATTTTGTAAATTTACTAATTCATTGTATAAGTAAGATCAATTTCTATCAGGTTTACAAATGCATGATGCAGAGGTTCAAAATAAATAATGCTTACATTTCATATTTTTTATAATTTAAACAAGAATTTAACGTCAGGTTAATGATTATCGCATTTAAAAATAGGTTTGGCAAGTTTAGTCTTTCAGTTATTCTTATTGGATGGTTCCTTGTTTTTGGAAGTGCCAAAGCTAGGTCTGAGGAGGAGCTTGAAAAAATAGCATTACGAACTCAGATAAAACTTAACACACTGCATAATGCTACTGCATATTCCGATAGGATACGGCAATTCGAATTACTTCTGAACGATGAAGGTTTTTTGCGGTACAGACGAACCTATATTAATGGTAAACAGGAATACTACTCTTTCAATCTTATGCGTATCCAGACCATTGATTATCTTGGAAATACCTCATCAGGGGATCTTTCAATTAAAACTTTTGAAGATGATGTAATTGTTCAAACATTTAACGACCGTAGTGGTAATGTTGATTCAATGGCTACCCATTTTCGCTTGCCATTAATTGGTGTTGAAGCCGAAGATTTGGTAGCATTGAATAATGACCTGTTTGAAATGAAGCGTCTCTTGGATAGAAATAAATAATCTCTAGAGATATTTTTGAATATACCCCTTTATGGACATTTCTATTCTATTCCTTTAACTGTAAATTCGTTTTAATTAAACTGCAATCGGATAATACCTCA
The DNA here is from genome assembly GCA_044341405.1 of Daejeonella sp. GTDB lineage: Bacteria > Bacteroidota > Bacteroidia > Sphingobacteriales > Sphingobacteriaceae > Daejeonella. Next base: position 7,898 of record JBIIRT010000117.1, read on the forward strand.
AGTATAATTATTAAGGATTGGGATGGTTAAATTAACCTGATTTCGATATCAGGAAACCTAAAATAAGACGGTAATAATATATTAGATTAGGTTCCGGACTAATAATAAATTGTTTTTTGAATTCAATATCTGTGTGGTATAGGTCAGTTCAGCCCTTTCCTCTGGAGTATTTCCGGCAAGAAATCGTTGTCATTGAGCGAAAGCTGGAACCTCCTCCGGTAAGGTTTATTTTACCTGGTGCTCTATTTCATTCGGACGGGTAGCCAAGCTATCAGACCATCTGCAATTTGAAATAAACCCTGGGGAATTTTCCTTTTTACCAGAAACCACTCTAAAGTCCGTTTGCCCTAACAGTAATTTCTGCAATATCCAACACTTTGACATCCTGTTCCTTATTGTAATTCTTTATTCCATCACTCAGCATGGTCATGCAGAAAGGGC
>JBIIRT010000224.1:0-2525 GCA_044341405.1 Daejeonella sp.
GTAGGAGAACCTTGGCCTATATTTAATATTGCAGGTAGGTTGTCTGGATAAGCAGGCGACCATTTACTGTTTCCAGTACGCCAGCCAAATTCACTTCCACTGGTTGAATGACTGATTCGGGTTGGACGGTACCACGGCATCCCAAAATCCCATTCCATATCAGCGTCATAAACAAACATGTCCCCAACTTCATTAAAGGCAAGGTCAAAGGCATTTCGGTAGCCTGCGCTGATTAACTCCCAGTTTGTTCCCTCAGGGTTTATTTTAACAACAAATCCTCCGGGTGCATAGCGATCATTTGCATGTCCGTTCGGATCTTTTATCAGTGGGAATAAATTATCTTCTTTCCAGGTTTCAGGTAAACGGTAGGCCTCCATCTTCGGAACATCCACATGATTACCAGCTATGAGATGAATTGATTTTTTATCTGGAGATACGACCATGCTGTGTGGTCCATGTTCACCTCCCGGAGTTACTAAATCTTTAAGTAAGGTAATTTGATCATATTGATCATCATTATCAGTATCCTTAAGTCGGTAAAGACCACTGTCTTTGGCCATGGAAGTATCACTTTTATGATTTACCATTACATAAAGACTATTGAATGCATAGAGTAAGCCCTGTGCATAGCCCATTTTTATTTTGGTTTTAGTGGTATCACCTGCAATTTTTAGCTCCAGTTTTTCTACAATCACTTTAGATTTAACTGATTCGGTACCAATTGGAGGAATAGTTAAACGGTATAAATAGCCGTACTGATCGCAGGCAATCATTCGTCCCTTATGATCGAAAGTCATGGCCACCCATGAGCCATTTTTGCTTTCTGAAGGACTATACAAATGTTCTGCCTTGAAATTGGGCTGTAACTTAAGTTTTTCCACTTTTGGATCCAGCTCTCTGACTCTGTTTTTCTTAGTTTCTTTTACGTTATCAATAAAAGACATCGCGAGAAAAAAGATGATTGACAGCAATCCTGCCAGCTTTAAGTAGGTGTTACTTTTCATAATTAGTTATACTGCTATTTTTAATATTTTAAATATAAAATTGATTTTTGTGATGGAGATATTTTTTTTAGGGTTTCTCATTAAAGAATACATATAATCCATCTTTTCCTGCCACTACTATGTCTTTCCTGCCAGTTTTGTGAAGATCTGCAACCCTGAAAAAGATACCTGTACCCTTGCCTTCACCAAAAGGACCATAACTAATCACATGCTTTGTAAATGATTCCCCGTTCCATTTAAAATAATAGAGACCAGGAGATTCATTGTCGCCTGGATCTTTGCCATTATGTGCACGAAAACGTTTTCCGGTAATAAGTTCCATGTTTCCGTCATCGTCAATATCTTCCCATTCCATAGTATGAAATTGCGAATGGAATGGATCTATCGCATGTTTGATAAATTTAATTGTGTTCCCCTCTCTTCTTTGTTCATACCAGTACAGACCATAAGAATGACCATGCCCGGAAATAAGATCATTCAATCCATCCTTGTTGATGTCGGTAACAATTACCGGTATACTGGCATCTTTCAGGTCAAAATCAGGATGAAACTTCCAGGATTCATTGTTTCTATCTGCAGGAGCTTCAATCCATCCTTCGGAAATGATAAAATCTTTTCTCCCATCACCATTAATATCACCAAAGCCCAAGCCATGGCCATGCTTATCAATAACCTGAGTTTTTGTAAAAGTGCCGAGTGCTTTATTGTTTTTATCACGATTTAGCGTGTAATAGATCAACGGACTGCCGGGAGTATTTGGCACTATTTCTTCAAATCCGTTTCCATCTATGTCCCAGGCCCGGATAGTTTCTATGTTTCCTGTCTGTGCAATGTCTAACAGGGGCCACTCTTTTTCATTACCGGGATTTTTCCGCCAGCGAAGGGTTTTGCTAAACCAGCCCCCTGTAATGAAATCAACTTTTTCATCGCCATCAACATCCATTGGAATGGTTGCAAAGTCATCATAATATTCACTTACCCGTTCTACCTGTCCTATCAAATGACGATTGAGAAAAGATGGACCCTCATACCAGTAACTTCCTGAAATGATATCTGGGTTTTGATCACCATTCACATCAAAAACACCAACTGATTCTGCACTTTCTGATGCAATCAATTGTTTTCTGAATTTGAGTTCTCCGCCAGACTGTATTTGGGGGGAAAGCAAGATAGATAAACCAATAAATACACTTGAATAATGAAAAAATCCTGTGAAAGCCATCAAAAATGAAATTATTCGTAATTATTGAATTATATATTTAAATATAGAATTAATCTGTAAAATAATGCATTCACAGATTATCAGAGACAAATTAAATATTAAAATAATAAGCGCTATCCTGAGCTGTCATGGCTGTGATTATAGATGCGGGTTCGTGGCTTTCGCCCAATGTCATTAAGTTAAGGATTTGGAGGTTCCCACTTTCGTGGGAATGACAAAGATTGGTTAGGCTCAGGAGATTCCAGCCTCCGCTGGAATCGGTTTAGGTTACTGAATACTTTTAATGAACCAATCATCGG
>JBIIRT010000118.1:0-8292 GCA_044341405.1 Daejeonella sp.
TTTCAGCATTGGAATTTTAGATTCCTCATCCTGATAACCATGTTCTCCAAGGCCATACGTAGCAGCTGAAGAAGCATAAACAAAAGGAAGACCGAATTCTGTGCAGATATTCCAGATAGATTTGGTGTAATCAAGGTTCAACTGATTGAATAATTCAACATCTGCCTCGGCAGTATCGGTTCGGGCACCAATATGGAACACGAACTGCACATGCAAATGATTTTCGATAAGCCAATCAGCAAAAACTTCTCTTTCTACCAGTCTGGAATACCGCTTATTTTCATAATTTTTATTCTTAATTTCATTAGAAAAGTCATCCACCAGCACAAGGTCATAATAGCCTTCATCGTTTAATTTTTGAACCAAACAACTGCCGATAAATCCTGCTGCTCCTGTAATTATGATCATCTTAATGGGGTCTTTTGTACAATTATAAGAATAAGTTTTGTTTCGTTTCTGGGATGATACCGGCTTTATGAGCCTCCTTGAAAAAGGTTTCTACGGCTTTTCTACCCAACTCTCCTAAATCAATTGAAAATTTATTGACGTATAGTTCGATGTGCTTTTTAATAACTTCCGTACTCATTTCCTGCGAGTGTGAGCGGATAAAATCAAATCCTGAATCCGGATGATCAAAGGCATATTCAACACTTCTTCGAATGATGCGGTTTACTTTTTGTTTTATTTCTTCGGGAAGATTCCTTTTGATCATAATACCCCCTAAAGGAATTGGACCATGGGTTAGATCCTCCCAATATTCTCCCAGATCAATGATCTTTTTTAAGCCCTTATCCTGATAAGTAAAGCGATTTTCATGAATAATTACACCCAAATCAATTTGATTGTTCAATAAGGCAGATTCAATTTCAAAAAACTTCATCTCAATCTTATTTTTTGCTTCTGGAAATGCTGTGCTTAATAGAAAATTGGCGGTTGTATATTTCCCTGGAATTCCAATTCTGAGGTCTGAGGTTTGAGGTTTGAGGACTGAGGTCTGAGGACTGAGGACTGAGGTCTGAAGTTTGAGACTTTCAATGTCCATAGTTGAGTATTCAGGCTGATTGCAGATTAGCAATGGACCTACCCCGAAACCGAGGGCACTTCCTGCATGAAGCAAAACATAATTTTCAGTTAGGTAAGCATAAGCATGATAGCTCAGTTTAGTGATATCAAGGTCTGCACGGAATGCTTTTTGATTGAGTGTTTCAACGTCATCAAATACTACCTCAAAGCGCAGGCCTTCAGTATCTATTTTCTGATGAATCATGGCATCGAAAATAAAGGTATCGTTTGGACAGGGCGAAAAACCTAGGCTCAGATTCATGAGTTAAATAGTTGAATAAGAGTGTCGTTCAGATTTTTGATTGCAAGTCCAATTTGCCAGTTATCCTTATTACGACGTTCCACCATATTAGAAATTGATCTGATTTGAATCCCCGGAATACCGGCTTGTTCGCAGGCATAGAAAAATGAGGCTCCTTCCATTGTTTCGATCTGAGGATTAAAGCGGTTTACAAATTCAGTGATTGATTCATCATTGCCGTGGACTTTATTTACAGTTGCTGATTTAACTTCCTGCAGCTGATTATAAACTTTAAATCCGGTAATTGGGCTTGCAAAAAATTGACTTTTACCCAAACCGATCGTTTCAGCTTTCACAAAAGTATTGCCATCTTCCGCTCCGAATTCTGCAAGGATATCTTCGGATACTCGGCATAAGTTTCCGGGCAGAATTGCTGGATCAAAACTACCTGCAATACCGGCATTTACGGCTAAATCGAATGATTTTGAATGAAAGAGATTACCTAATGCAAATGCTGTGGCGACCATGCCAACACCACTGATCATAACGCTCAACTGATGTGCCCCAATATTTTTTTCCATGACTGGAAGCTGATGAAAACCATGATGGAGCAGAAATGGTTCTATCTCGGCCGGAGTTGCGGCAACAAGAAGTATATTCATTAAGCGAAGTTACGCAATTAGCTTAATTTGTTATTAAGGCATTTCTAGTTTGAGTATATTTGTGTTTTAATTTATTGAAAATGATATATATTACCCGAAGAGAACGATTTAATGCGGCACATAAGCTTTTTAGAGAAGAATGGAGCGATGAACAAAATCTGGAAATATTTGGAAAATGTTCTAATCCTAACTGGCATGGTCACAATTATGAACTGTTTGTTACGATAAAGGGAGAGATTAACCCTGAAACGGGATTTGTGATTGATTTAAAAGAACTAAAAAGAATAATCACAGTATATGTTACTGACGTATTAGATCATAAAAACATTAACCTGGATGTTAATTTCATGAAAGGTAAAATGGCCTCTACGGAAGTACTCGCAGTAGCCATTTTTGATGTTCTTGAGCCACATGTTCAAAAGGAGGGAGCAATTCTCCATTCAATTAAATTGTATGAAACAGAAAATAATTTTGTGGAGTATTTCGGTTAACAGTGCAAAAATTAAAAATTAAAAATGGGAATAGAAAGTGATAATTCTGAAATGGATAAGCTTGAAGGCTACCTTAAGATAGATAATTACAATCAGGATAAGGTTGAAAGGATTGCCTCTCATTACAAAGCAATTTTAGCTGATTTAGGCGAGGATCCTACTCGTGAAGGACTTTTACAAACCCCTTTCCGTGTTGCAAAGGCGCTACAGTTTCTTACCCATGGTTATTATACAAAGCCTGCAGAAATTTTGAAAAGTGCCATGTTCAAGGAAGATTACAGTCAGATGGTGGTGGTAAAGGACATTGAAGTATTCTCTATGTGCGAACATCATATGCTACCTTTCTTTGGCAAAGCTCATATTGCCTATATCCCGAATGGTTATATTGTGGGCCTCAGTAAAATTCCGAGAGTTGTAGATTCTTTTGCACGCAGACTACAGGTTCAGGAGCGTTTAACCAATGAAATTCGTGACTGTATTCAGGATACATTGAATCCTGCTGGGGTTGCAGTAATTATAGAATGCAAACACCTTTGTATGTCTATGAGGGGTATACAAAAGCAAAATTCAGTAACTACGACTTCTGCCTTTACGGGTGAATTTGCAAATGAAACTACCCGTTCAGAATTTTTGAGGCTAGTAACAGCAAGCTTGAGCTAATTTTTTCTAATTTTTTAAACATTTATAACCCTTAAGGGTATTTATTGACATGAAATCATATATTTTTCCGGGACAGGGTGCCCAGTTTTCTGGAATGGGTAAAGATCTTTACAATCATTCTGAAGCAGCAAGAAATCTATTCGAAAGTGCGAATGAAATCCTTGGTTTTAGGATTACAGATATTATGTTTGAGGGTACAGATGAAGATTTAAAGCAAACTAATGTCACTCAGCCTGCCATTTTTCTTCATTCAGTAATCCTTGCCAAAGAGTTGAAAAGTGATTTCATGCCCGACATGGTTGCGGGGCACTCTTTGGGTGAATTTTCTGCACTGGTTTCTGCAAAGGCGCTATCCTTTGAAGATGGTTTGCGCCTGGTGAGTGCTCGTGCCAATGCAATGCAAAAAGCATGTGAAATCAGACCTTCTACCATGGCAGCGATCCTGGGGCTTGATGATTTTACGGTGGAAGATATTTGTTCTCGTGTAAGCGACGTTGTGGTACCTGCAAATTATAATTGTCCGGGCCAATTAGTTATTTCGGGCTCCATTGAAGGTATTGATAAGGCTTGTGAATTATTAATTGAGGCGGGTGCAAAAAGAGCATTAAAACTGAACGTTGGTGGAGCATTTCACTCTCCATTAATGGAACTTGCCCGGGTTGAGTTGCAATCAGCCATAGAGAACACTGAAATTAATGAACCAATTTGCCCTATCTATCAGAATATTGATGCAAAACCATACACTGATGTAGCCAATATTAAACATAATCTGATTTCCCAGTTAACCGGCGCGGTTCGCTGGACCCAAACTATTGAGAAAATGTTGCAAGACGGAGCTACTTCCTTCACTGAGGTTGGTCCGGGTAGTGTTTTGCAGGGTCTTGTAAGGAAGGTCGATCGTAGTATCCCAACATTTAGTGCCGAATTACCTTGAGTATTGTGTTTCCCTGAATTGCTTCTGTTTTTAGAATAGTTATTCACTGATTCAATTCTCCAAACACGAGTGATTGAGGTATAACAATTACTTAAGAGTAACCGAACCTTTTCCCATTGTATATCCGTCAGCGTGAAGTATTATTGTATATACTCCTTTTTGATAGTTGCCTTCTTTTATCCAGTCTATAGTGTAGGATCTTCCGTCATTAGCGAATTCTATAGCTGTTTTGGAGGAGTATTGTAATTCTTCATTATCAGAAATAAAAAGACCTCCATTCTTGTCAGTCACCAGATTGCCACTTGGGTCAGTTACTCTAAGAAAAATAGTATGAAGGCCTTTTTGAGCTAAAGAATTATTCACCATTGTAAAATTTACTCTAAGTTTATCAGTTCTATTGGCACGGGTTACCATGCTTTCTTTTCCCTTACCGCGAATGTTGAATGCCGCGATTGAAACATTTCCAGATTTAATCGCAGCAGCAGCCTGAACTTTAGTATTTAATTCATCATTCTGCTTTTCTAACTCATTTACTTTTAAGCGTACAGAGTCAACAGTTGACAATAACTCATTACGCTCACTTCTTAACTCTTTATTTTGAATTTTTAGTTCATCAATTTCTGAAGCGTATTTTGATACAAAATATTTTAGTTGCTTGATCTCTTCCTGCGCGTTGGCGAGTTGTACTTGTGTAAGTTGTCCTTGTTTGAGGGCGGATCTTAACTCATCAATCTTTTCTCTTGCTATTGCCTGATTTTTCAGCATTTGATCTGATAGTGTCAAATTATTGCTACTTGCATTATCCAGTTCAGCCTCAATTTTATCAATTTCGGTCTGCATTCTGGTTTTTTCATCACTTATTGTAACTATACGATCATTAGCTTTCTGATCCTTAAAAAATAAATAGGCATTAGTTCCAAGCAAGGCAAGTATCACAGCAACCAAAAAATAAATCTTGTTTGAGTCCTTTCGTATTGGTAGCTCCTGTTCAGGGTTTTCCATGTTCAATTATTTGTTTAACGACAAAAAATGTTCACAATAAATATATTTTTTGAAACCTCAATTGAAACAAATATATAATCATTGTTGTCCGGTAAAAATAAAATGTTTAAAAATATCCTTTTAAAAATATCATGAATGATATTATTTCCTGATTTCAAACAGCAAGCCCCGCTGTTAGGGTACTCGCTTAATAGGCCCCGCTTTTAAGCGGGGTATGGAAAAGGAATCTTCTGGGCTTTAGTCCAAAATAATGCGTTTATACCGGAACACCCGCATCGGGCTTCAGCCCGATTAAATGTTGTCGGCGCCGAAGCAGCGGTTTACGTTATTTTCTAATCTGCAATATGTGGGGCTGAAGCCCGAATTGAATTACGCCGATTACAACCCGCCTAAAGGAAAGCTGGAAACTCATTTTGTTGCTGGTGACCCATGTAATAAATTAAGAAACACACGGGACAAGCATGCGCTAGCAACAGGCAGTCCGGTAATAGAACCATAGGCAAAGAGAAACAGACCCTGCTTTCTAAACGGAGAGATAAATTGCAGTCTAAACAGACCCAAGCAAGATTTTATATCGATTTCACGTTAATTTATGATATTATTTATTCAAATTGTTATCCAAATTAGAATATTGCAATTAATTAGATTAATTATCTTTACAGACAGACTATTCCTCTTTTACATGCTTAGAAAAATTATTTTCATCCTCACATTTATTATTGTTGCACCAGTTTATTTGAGATCTCAAATTAAATCTAATCCTAAACGAGAGTTTAGAGGGGTATGGGTGGCTACAGTTGCAAACATTGACTGGCCTTCTAAACCGGGATTAAGTTCAGGAATACAAAAAGCTGAGCTTATACGCATATTTGATGATCATCAGAAAAGTGGAATCAATGCTATTATGTTACAGATCAGACCGGCGACTGATGCATTTTATGGCAGAGGCCGTGAGTTATGGAGTCGTTTTTTGACAGGAAATCAAGGCATGGGACCTGTTCCGAACTATGATCCGCTTGATTTTGCAATTGAGGAAGCGCATAAGCGTGGTATGGAATTACATGCCTGGTTCAACCCATATCGTGCAACACATAATCTTATTGATGCACATACCGCAGCTAATCATATATCCAAACAAAAACCAGAATGGTTCTTTACCTATGGAGGTAAGAAACTTTTCAATCCTGGGCTACCCGAAGTACGTAAATATATTGTAGGTGTAATTATGGATGTAGTTCGTAATTACGATATTGATGGGGTTCATTTTGACGATTATTTTTATCCGTATCCTGAGGCTCAACCGATTCGAGACAGTGAAACGTATTATAAATATGGAAGCGCCTTCAAAACTATTGAAGACTGGCGTAGGAATAATGTGGATACACTGATTCATACGTTATCAGACAGCATTCATAATGCAAAAAAACACCTCAAATTTGGTGTAAGCCCTTTTGGTATTTGGCGAAATAAATCTCAGGATCCTGAGGGCTCTGAAAGTAATGGATTTGACGGTTATGGCAAACTTTACGCAAATGCACGTAAATGGGTACAATCAGGATGGCTTGATTACATTAACCCTCAAATTTATTTTCCATTTGGATACCAGGTTGCACCTTATGATAAATTACTTGATTGGTGGAGCAATAATACCTTCGGAAAGCATTTATACATTGGACAGGGAGTTTACAGGGCATTGGAGAATCGTCCAGGCTGGAGCGATAGGTCACAGATACCCAAGCAAATTCGGTATTTGAGAAATAATAAAAATACCCATGGTAGTGTATTTTTCAGTTCTAAGTCAGTCACAAATAATATGGCTGGTGTAAAAGACTCTTTGCGTAGCGATTTTTATCGCTATCCAGCACTTCAGCCAACCATGCCATGGCTTGATAAAGTAAAACCTAATGCTCCTACTGTACTAACAGCAAAAGCTGTAGCAAAGGGTGTTGCATTAAGCTGGCAGTCACCCACTGAAGCGAGTGATGGAGATAAGGCTTTTGGATATGTAATTTACCGGGTTAACCGTGGTGAAAAAATGGATATCGAGCAGGCCCACCATATCTTAAAGGTCTCGTTTAAAGCATCAGAAACAACATTTACAGATACTTTAGTGAATGCTAATCGAAGTTATACCTATGTGGTTACTGCAATCGACAGACTTAAGAATGAAAGCCAGGCTTCAAATGCAGTCACTGCAAGTCCGCGATTTTAAGATTCTATAATCAATACTCTCCGTGGAAATTGAAATTGTAAAATAAAAGATCAAATTCTTAACTCACAATTGTTTTCTCTACTTTTCCTGCAGCAGAAAAGTAGCATGCCGAGGAGGTACGACGAGACCATGAGTACCTTAAAAATAATAGAGAAAAACGAATAAATGCCGCCGCTGTACCTGATGCTATTAAAGTTAATGCTTTGGCTTGGACTTGAGCCTGCCGCACCATCCGCCCCAGGCGGAGTAGAAAAAAGTTAACGGAGATTTTGTGCTTAGGCCAAAGCTTATGTTAAGGCCTGTTATTTTATGTAAAATTTTGAGGATTTTAAGGCAGTTAAACTATAAAATTTGATTCTAAACTTAAAGAGGGACTTGCTATGTATCTGTCTGTTAATCAGAGGCTCGCTGGTTCGATGCCAGCTTCGGGAGCTTGATAATCAAATGCTTACATAAAAATGTAGGTGGTTTTTTAATTAAAAAAGCTTTATTTTTCTCCCATTTTAGGGGTTTAGATTGCACATAGTTTGCACAGAACCTATCTATAGCTACCTAAAAATCATGAACATAATACAACTCAATCTACTATTAGACAACAGAAGGGCAAAATCAGATGGTGCCGTATTATTATTTCAAGCTGATAATTATTTAAATTTTAACAAGTCTATGAATATGTGTAAATTGTCAAATACCCTATTAAATATTTCTTATTTTTAAAAATAGTGTTTTAAAGCAGTTTATAGGTAACGCGTAGTAAAAATCTTCAGCGTTTAATGATTAATTTCTGTATTGCTACCAATTGAATTTTCAAATAGATGTGAACTGAAGTTAGGTTTAAAATACCTAATAACGATTTTAACAAAAAAAATATTGTTTCAGGGCTTAAAGTCCTTTATACCAAAAACTTTAAAACTAAAATATTAAGAATGAAGCAAATAAATCTAAAAATAGCAGTTATCTTAATCTCTAGTTTTACACTATTTTCCTTTGCTAGTAATAGAAAAAGCTATCAAACCGAATGTATCTCA
>JBIIRT010000029.1:0-29000 GCA_044341405.1 Daejeonella sp.
GAAAGATCAATGCGGTAGACATCTAACCCTGATGACTTGCCCAAAAGACTGGCAGTTAATGTTTTACCGGTTCCTGGTGGACCATAGAATAAGGTTCTAAAACCAGGTTTAATCTTTTTACTCATTCCCCAATCATTCAATAGGGTTTGGCCGTGATCAATCCAGTCTTTTATTTCATTAACTTCATCAAATATATTCTCTTCAAGTACCAGGTCGGTCCATTCAAGATTTGTAGTAATCAGTTTTGCAGGGAAATTAATACCATAATCAGGCTTATGGGAAACACCGCTAGTAAAATAGCTAAGGTATTCGGATGCCATGGTTAATACACCACTTAAAAAAGGTTCATGAGGATGTGTATGTACCAGATCGAGAATTTTAAATTTTCTAAAAAAATGATCTTCGCTAAAAAGACTTATCAGATTAAGTCTCTTCTCAAGATCAATTCCGGCAATTATAAATGCTGCAGTTTCGCCGGTTGGAATAAAACCTCCATGATTTTGACCTTTAATCCCTCCTACTTCCGTAAATCCACGATCATAGGTTGAGTTTTTAATAAAGAAAATATCCAATAAATGAGGCTGAATATGTGGTGCTAATGCTAAAGCAAGAATAACACGCTCTTCAAAAGTCATTTGATGATTACTTGTAATATCGGCATATACAGAACTATTCTTCTCAAATTCAGGCAAGGGAACATCATGAATGTTACTATAGCTTGAATCCTGAGAAAAATAGAGTTTAATTCGCGTGTCTATTACCACTGCGAGCCATTCCATTTCCTTTACTAATGCTTCCGCATTAGCTTTTATTGGGGTTACATCCATTCTACATAAATAAATTCAGTCATCCATGGAGTCTTGATCATGCCTAATCCCCAGGGTAACGTATTCAATAATACATCGTAACCTCTAGTCTCAACCTTTAAATTCCAGTTTTCTTCAATCCTTGACAAAGCACCATCGCGCTGCATAAAAGAAGCTTGGAAACTTTCCGCAGATGTATTTTTAAGCTTGTCCCACTGCACCAGTACAGCATTTATAAGTTCAGCAGAAACCGTTTTTTCTAATTCCGTCATAACAATTTCCGAAATAATAGGCTCATCAATGGGTATATTACAAAGTATTTTGTTCAAAACCAATTCATGTTCTTCATTTTTTTCTGTTCCAAATGCAAGATACTGAAGTAAATGAACTGCTCTATGTCTAAATTCTGAATTTATAAAATCTCCATCCTTAATCATGTTTAGCCTATTAAAATAAGTACTCAAAAAAGGATGTAAGATTACAAGTCCGGCATTATGAATATAGATTGAATCTTGATCAGATAGAATTTCCTTTGCAGATTTCTTGTGTTCATCTTGCTGCTGCTCCTGAATTTCCTCTTTTAATTGTCTCAATTCATCCTCTTTAGAATCTTCGGGATTCAAATTCAATAATTTTTCAAATGCTTTTCTTTCAGCCAGTTTAAGCTCATCTTTCAGATCTTTTAATTTTGATTCAAATATTTCTGATCGTGAAACAAATTTCTCTAATTCAGGGATTAGTTTGATGATTAACCCATTATTTACAAGGCTTGATTTGAGATGTTGCCTGATAGATAACCTTATTTTTAACGATAATTGGTAATTATTGTCATTAAGAAATTCCATGAACAGAATAAAGTACGAATTAATAGTTTCAGCATTTATAATTCCGCCCAATAGCATCAAATTGAAACTACGAATAAAGAGTTTAATATTTTCCTTATCGAGGCTATCATTAACTAAACTTGAAAGCCAATTATTTAGGTCTCTAATCTCCTCAGAAACCTGAATAGTGTTTGTAATTTCAAGTTCCAGCATCTCATGTACAAAAGAATCTGAAAGAAATTGAGCTAAATAACTAGAAACGGAAGTAGACTTTAGCAACAATCTAAGAATATTTTTATTTTCAGGAATCTGATTTCTAGTTAAATTTTCTAATAATTGGATAAGATTATTTTCATTTAAACCTATACCTGATTTTTGACGAATTAATAATAGAATATTCTTTTCAAACTTTGCTGCCAAAAATACTTTGATAACATTTTCTTCAATAGAGTTCGATAAACGGAATATATCATACAACCTAAAAACATTCTGAACGTCGTATTTTTCAGAAAAAATAATTCTATCAAGGTCTGCAGGATTATTTTTATGTAAGAAAAGTAGCAGTTGCTTTAAAAATGAATTAACAGAAACTTCTGAGCTTTGTTTATATTTTGATGGTAATTTATTGAATTGTAGAAAATAACGTAATATAAACGATGCCTCGTTTATTACCATATCAAAATTTAAAAGTTCATTTTTGGGGTCATCAGATCGTAATTGTTGGGTTAAAATTAACTCTATTTCTGGCAACTTTGACCAAGATGGTAATAGATTTCCTGCTGAATCAAGGCTTGTCCTGAATCCATTTTCTTCCAAATACCGAATAACTTTATTTATTTGGGTTCTAATTTGTTGATCTAAAACTAAGGAATTAAGGAATAATTTCAGGTTGTTGATAGATAGATCTTTAGAAAATGAAAGATTTATCATAAAGGAGGTCAGAAAATCTGCTGGCTTAAAACTTTCATAGTAAGTTTTAATGTACATATCCCATAATGATGCTAAAGTAATCCGCTCCATCATATTTTGTTCTAAAAATGGAGATGATGTATTTCCAGTAAAAATTGAAATAATTCTATCGATATATCTGACGGCTTTATTTCCATCTGGGAGAATTCGGAAAATTTTAAACAATAATGTGTTAGACACCTGATTGAGAATCCTTGTACGAGTACCTAAACTTTGACCGGCAAACTTTATAAACACAATTGCCTCAGCGGGAGATTCTCTGAATAATTGTTCAATTAATTGAGATATGGCTGAATTTGAATACTTTTCGGGAGTCCACCATGGATAATGACCTAATTTCAGCCAATAATAGAGTATATCCCTCAAGCTTTTTGATTCGATAATTTCGGGAGCTTGTTGCTTAATTTTATTTAAAATTTCAATACTTAATGTTTTTTCTGATTTTTCAACACGAATTTCATAAAGTGCAGTTAAATCTCGAATAAGTGAGATATGTCTGTTACTGGCATAATGCCTGACACCGATATTTTGAACAAGAAAAACAAGTAATTCAGAAAAATCAACATTAAAACGGTTTGCCAAATTTCTGATATTACTTTCAAGGAACATCTGCCTGTTAAAATCAGATCCTCTATCCACTAATAAATACTCCAAAACAAATTCCCAAATTGCCTCGGTAAGTTCGAGTGTTTGTACTTTAATTATGGAGTCTTTTTTATTATTTTCTTTTGCTTCAGTTACATAATCAGCAATAAATTCGACCTGTTCAGGTTCCAGGATTTTAATAATAGCAAGTAATACTTCTTCATTAAAGCTTTTAACAATTAACCTCCTACTGTATTGCTTCTGTCCGATATTACGAAGAAGGACAGCCATTGTTTTTGGTTTGGTGTTCAGCATGGTCATTAGTGTTTGTTCTAATGATTGTTGATCTGAATAAACGGCCCACCACGGGAAACTACCAAAAGTTAAAAAATATCTAAGAAGCTCTAGATTGTCTGAAAGTTCAGGTAAATCATTTCCAACATTTCTATTAGCCATGATAATATTCCTTTCAGGGTTTGTCTCAACGTCTATGGATAATTCAAGAATAATGCTTTGTAGTGAATCAATATTTCGTAATTCAGGAGAACCCGATTGAAGTCCGGCTGCAAAAAGTGCAAGAAGTTCCTTAAATTCTGTATTAAAATGTGCTGACATATTGATTAGCATCATTTTAACAAACTCTTTTCTATTAAAATGTGAACCTCTGTCGATTATAAGAAAGCTTAGTATCAATAACCAAACAGCTCTTCTAAAATCATTCTCTTCATTTTTGACAAGAATAACCTCTCTTTGTACTTGTACTAAATTCTGGTGGTAATCAAAAATAAATTCAGCTTCTTCGGGCTCCAGTATTATTATGATGTATTTGATTTGCTGTTCTGAGAACTGATATACGAGTCGCTTTCTGGCATTATAATCCCGCCCAATGCGCAGTATCAATTCCTTTAATTTTAGGGAAGCATTTAAAAGTAAAAATTCTAAAACTACAGAAATTGTTGGGCCTTCCTTTTCTGATACCCACCATGGATAAGTACCTTTAAGTAAAAAATACTCTAATAGTTGCAGATACTGCACAGGTATACTACCGTGAATTAACTCTTCCGAATCATTTGTGGAAACTGAATTATCATGAAGAAGAATAAGTCTAAGCTCCTCCTCTATTTTTTGAATAAGCCTATTTGGAAGTTCAGTATCCAAATGGTCAAAATTAATATCACCAAGATTAATTTGTAATGTATCAACTTTAATTATTCTGTTTGAAGGAAGAATTCTGTCGAACAGTTGATTCATTTCATCTATCAGAAAATTATTGAAAATCGAGCTAATCTTATCTTGCAGAACACCACTGTTTTCTTTCGAAGAGAAATCAATATCGAAGATTTGGCGTCCGATGATATGTGGATGCTTATCCATCTTCAATTATAATTGACTATTATTTTACTTA
Organism: Daejeonella sp.; assembly: GCA_044341405.1. Taxonomy (GTDB): domain Bacteria; phylum Bacteroidota; class Bacteroidia; order Sphingobacteriales; family Sphingobacteriaceae; genus Daejeonella. The sequence continues at coordinate 4,590 of JBIIRT010000029.1, forward strand.
TAAAGCATATGCACCAATGCATTTCTAAGAACTTCTTTTGTATCTGGATCTATCTGGTTAGCAGTAAATCTTTTCCAGTCAAAGTACCAAGCCTCAAATCTTTTCATCTTATTTATGCCCATCCAATTAAAATTAATTTTAACATGTGCAGGAGCGTTTATTCTGAATAGGTTCTCTGCTACTTCTCTAAACCCTTTATCCTGAAAACGAGCTGGCCATGAAGGAAACACAACAGTCATATTTAGTCTGAAAAAATCTTCATTAATCATTACATGATTTTCTCCCTTTACAACCATTTGAAATCTAGAAAGAAATTTCTCTTTCTGTCCTGCATAAATCTTGAAATATGAATAAATATTTTGATTGTCAATATTTTTATTCACGGTGTAAGATTCAGTAAGTTCTGACACAGAAGAATAAAGATTTATTTTACAAATTTTTGCGAGTTTCTCATCATTTAAGTCATCTTCTTCAGATAATAGATTGATTAATGATTGCATAACTTCCTCTCGCTCTTGAAATGTCATCCATTTACTATGCTCCATTAAATTATCTCCATTTCTTGCTAGAAATTTAAATCCAAATACTTTAGAATTCAAATCAGGTCGTAGCAGAATATGTTCCATTAGATAAAATCCCTCAGATTGAATATTGACTTTTTTAATATATTCAATCATGTTTTTTAAAGATTTCATCGCACTAGTATGTGTTAAAAACCGGCTGATAATGGTCCACTTTTCCTGCAATGGAGACTTAAAAAGTATGATATATGCCTTTAAAATTTCGGGATCAGGTCCGATTCTGAAATTTCGAATATCTAATGCATGCTTGAGTATGCTTAATTCCTGATTTTGAAGTAGAAAGGCATCATTGGGGATGTTCTCATTAGTTATTATTTGATCCTCATTAAATAGTGAATCTATATCTTTTTTATTTAATAGAATCTTGGTTAAATCATGCTGAACAAAATTTTCAGCTGGTTTTACAGAAGCAGGAATAAATTTGGGATTAGTAGGTTCCAGACTAATATTATCATTATCGAATACAGCACTTAACTTTTTGCCTAAATTTTCAGGAGAGAGATATAATAATAATCTCATCTTGGAAGTAAAATCCCAATTATTTTTTAAATTTTTTGAGTTTAAATAATTGAAAGCCTTAAATCTGTTTGAACTTATCTTCGGTAAATCATTTAATATGGCTGCTTTCCATTTTAGCTCGTTATGAAGATTATTTTCGTCTGAATTGTTTTCATAAAGTGAAGAAAAAAGTTGTACAGGATATGGAATAACGAATTCATTAAACCGGGCCAGGAAATGATCTAAAAACTGGTTCTTTCTGTTATTGAATGCATCCTTAGTTTCTAATGAATTTTTAAGTGATTCTTTATAACTGTTGGTCAAATCACTTTTAAAATCTTCCCAGTTTCGATTTGTAAGTTCAGGATATTTGGAGGTAAATGCACTCAATAAGTATTTTACATCAGGAACAGCATATAAGGGATTGGCATAATAAGTGTTAGCAGCATTTTGATTTACATCAATAGACAATATATCACTAACATTAGAGAGCTGAGATAAATAATTAGCCATGATTTGTTCAAAAAAAAGAAGATATCCTTTTAATTGTTTAGCCTGCCCCTTTCTGGATTTTGTAGAACTATTAGGCAAGCCCTCGAAGCCTATTCCATATATGTTTGGAAATTGATTTTGAATGGAATGATAAACTTTATTATTTCGATAGTTACCACTTATCTTTTCAAGAGAAGAATTTCCATAAAATGAAGAAATAAAGTCTCTTTTTCCCGTTTCTCTTATTTTGTTTAAAATAGATCGAAAAAGAGGTCTTTTAACATTAGATTCTGTATTATCCTGAGTTACTTTAATGTAATTCTCGGATGATTTTATGTCAAGTAAAGCAAAACTATCCTCAGCGATTCTGAATGGTTTGTTAAAACTATTTTGTTGTGCATTTTTAATTTTTAATTTTTTTACAGAAAGCACTCCATCAATATCTAATATGGATTTTATAAGTTCAGCAGGATCTATTAAAGTATTCCTCGTTGTTAATTCACTATCTGGTATAAATCCATTGGTTAAAAAAGGGCCATTAAAAATCTGGTCTATACTTAAGCCCTTATCCAACAGCTCACCTTCTGTATAGTATTTGACAGCATGATTAAGTTGATTCTCTAGACGATGGAATACATAGGCTAGGATTTCTTCAGCAAGACGATTGGGTTCAACTATTATATCAGCTTCAATAATTAATTTTACAGGTTTAAGAACTATGATATCATCTAAAACATCTTCGCAAAGGTTTCTTTTTTTGACAAAACACTTACGAACCTGATCAGAAATACTTATAGAAAGACTAGGATCATTTAATAATTTTTCAGCTGTTTTGGGATCTACTTGTACAACAATTTTGTAAAGACCATTTATAGTGTTTACAGAATAATTGGAATTTATAGGAAATAACCATGCATTTTTTACAACTTCAATTTCATCAATAATAACTTTTCGGTAGTCATTGATGGTAACCGGATTGGTTGTTAAAATTGCATCTTTAGTAAAAAAAGCATTTTTTTGATAATTAATATTGCCTGATTCATCAGCTAAAAGATCCTCAATTGGAAAATCAGTCCGATAAGCAAGTTCAGTTATACCGAAACATAACTGTTCTAAAATAGTTAAACCGGGATCATGTAAATTAAAATCAGTCCAGCTTTTGCCCGAAAGCCTTTGAATCAATTCGATTCCACTTTTCCTTAGAAAATCGAAATCCATTGAAGGTTTCTTCTGAGATGCCTTATCTATAGAAACGGGCTTGATCATTTAATATAGAAGTTTTTACTCGTTAGGATCTAAAAATAAAAAATCATCCCATAAACGGGTAATTGTATAATGAATGTTTACATCCTCACCATAATTACTATTTGATCTTATTTCAAGATTATAATCGTGGGTTGTTCCAGTCCACCTGAGGTTCAATTTATTCCAGAAAAAGCCATAATGAGTCTGGGTTTTCTTTATTTTACTTCCTCTAGGTCCGTAAACTCCCAAAGCTATTGCACGCATTAAAGCAAATCTTCCTGATCCTTTCTTTCCTGTTCTTCCCATAATCTCAAAAGCCTGACAATGATCTAGTTTTTCAAGAATGGTATGCCATTTACCATCAGCAGGTCTGGATCCGCTATTATAGGTTCCAATTCTACCTTGCATACCAACAAAACCATTAACTTCAACCTTAAAGGTATCATCACATTTTTTGCCTATTCCAAGATTCCCATTGGTATGGAAAAAAAAGCTTGTTTCTTTATCAGTATTTGCACCTTCCTGGACTTCAAATGGCTTAAAAGTAAGACTTGTTGGATCAAGCTCATCTTTGGCAATCAGAAAAAATGGATCCTGCTCATTTAAATCTTTATAAAACGAAATTAAATTTTTTTCTTCCTCAGTTGAAGAAATCCTTAATCCATTAATTTCATCCTTTGAAAATCCATCATCAACCTTATGAACCATAGAGTTTATCAGGTCAGCATAATTTTTTTCAGAAGGTATTTTACCATTTCTGAAAAACTCTTTCAGCTGTTCACGACTTTGATAGTATTTTTTTTTGCCCATACCTTTATTTTATATTATGGCTTATAAAAAGGTTAATATATTCGTTTTCTTCCAAATTTGGTTTAAAATCTGTAGTTTCTTTTGTTTCAGAAGATATTATACTATCATTGATAAGCAGTTCCTGTGAAATTTTTAAACTTCCAATTCCAATTTCGGAAGCTTCAGAATAATCTTCATCTTCCATGATTGTAAACAAATGTTCATCTGAAGGGATAAGAACAGCTTCCGGTACTGTTCCTCGAATGTAATTCATCTTATTTTTCCCTATATCATTCATACCAGAAAATATTTCTCCTGTAAGTTCATTCCGCCAGTTGAAAAAATGAAGCACTGAAAATCCGGTTAAATATTCAACGTAAGGTTGCTTTTTTATGTAATTTATCAAGTCAGTGACATAAATTTGAGAACCAATTTTAAATGATAAACTTGATTCATATAACCATGGACATAAGTATTTTCTAATATCTTCTTCTAATTTTTGCTTGTAATATCCTGATTCACCTGATTTTTTACCATTGAATTTAACTTTACCAATAAGCTTTATCTTCTCATAAACAGGATTTTCAATTTCAATATCAACAAATGAAGAAATTCCAGATTTAACAAAATTCTTGATTTTATAAAGGTTAGCAAGATTGACCTTTGGTTGGTTATCTGTAAAGAATACCTCATTAGCCGCTTTTGGAACTATTATTACTCTAATCTTCCTGCTAAACTGATTATCATGAGCTTCCAATGATAATGCAGGAGAAATACTCTTCGCCATCAGTAATTGAGGAAATTCTTCAAGGATGGATTCTTCTATATCTCTGTTGGTTACCATTCTGCTTTTATGCCTCAAGCGCTCACTAATTCTAAGATAATATTGATCAGTTGTTTCGGCAGCCATACCTCCGTATGACGGAAATAACTGATTTATACCATTAATACCTGGAATTTTATTCTTGAACGCTTTGATTGAATTAGGTGAAAGTTTAATATCTGTAACATGATCTGCATGATCTATTACACGGGTTGCCGTTACGGCATGTGGATAAACTCCAATCATTTTGGATTTAATATTCCATTGTCCCCCTGAAGATGCTCTTAACCAAAAAAGATTAGGCAAAAGTTTGGTATTGGTATTTTGCATATTTTTTGGCATTGTTATTTTTACAATACCATTATTTATAAAGTTATTAGTATGATCGCATAGAACTTCTCCTTTATCTAAAATCACCCATGAATTATCATATAAATAACTCCAAACAATTGGTTCAGGATCTTTTACATAGTCTGAAAAATTGGATTCCTGAAACTGAAATAAAAGACTAAGTTCCTGATTAGGGTACAGATCTTCAATACCTATGTATAGATTATTTTCAAATTCAAAATCGGGAATAAAATTATAGGGTTGCTTATCGCTTTCAGGGTAAATATTTTCATAACCAAAAGGATATTGATGGATTATCTTCAGAGCTGAATCTTCATTTTTTACTGTTTTAATAAGTACCTCTGAATGTTCAAGTGTATAATCAACGGTAATAGATCTTACAACTGGAATATTGGGAGCATTTGGCAATGGACGTTTTTTCGAAAATCGTTTAGAATTATGCATAACAGTCTCCGGAAATATTTGCGGATACAGTTTAGAACCAAAAGACTCCTCTGGTGAAGAGAATTCTAACCTGACTGTGCCTTCAGTAAAATTATTATCCTGAGCACTTGATTCTTGATTTAGCCGAGGTCGGTTCGGTAACTCAAGTCTTTTTAGATCAATATCTCTAATTTCAGTTATCTCAGATAGTATTTCATAACCAAAATCTAACTTTTCAGAATTAAATAAATTGAATTCCTGTCTTAAATTCAGAGGCGGCTTGAATTTTCCCTGAGATAGTCCACTTAACTTTATTTTAAATGATTCATTTGAAAAATTTGCATTATACTCTTTTAAATAAGTTTTCCATCCACCCGAAACTCTGGGAAGGTCAATCCAATCCATCTTAATACTGAAGTCTTTAGTATATCTGTTGAATATATTTGTATTCTTTATATCAAGGTAGGAACCAATTACGGGTTGGGGTCCAAAAGGGTGAAATGGATTATCCGGACTAAGATTACCAATGTTATTTTGAAGTTTTATTGCTCTGCTACCTTTAACATTTGCAGAAATCGTAACTCGCTCGATTAACAATTTTCTGAACAATGAAAACGGGTTATGTGTTGATTGATAATTAAGAATTAGTTTAATGATCGGCCACTCAGAATCGTAGTTTTCACCATGATTTTGTGAGTTATAAATATCAATTCCTTTATCAACAGCAGAAAGTTCAAATTTAATTTCAAGATTACGGTCAAGCATATTAATTTTCACCGTGTACGAATTTACCTCTTCCCAAGCCATAGAGGAAGTATAACTGATTATAAACACATCCGATAAAAGCTCATAACTAACTGCTTGAAGTAGTTTTCCGGTTACATTAGCATAGTTTTTAAAGTATTGAAGCAATTGCGAAAAAGATGTTTGTTCAAAATAGATAATCAAAGATATAGACCTATTACCTTCAGGTTGGTAAAGAACTGGCGAAGAAAGTATGATACCAATTTCCGTGTCTTCCATTGTACGGTCTTCATCAGATAATTCGAACTGGCTTTCTCCTAATACAGGCCAGGATTTCAATACCGACTGTTGATCCAAAACATCAGAAGCCTGAATATTTAAATGTGAAGCTTTATAAATTTCAATTTCCTTAACATCATAATCATCGTGATTGGGTGAAATTACCTGAGTATGTTCATCTAAAATTAAAGTCTTTAAATTTTTAATTTTAGCCTTTGTAACCACAGTTTCTTCATCAATCGAATAGTAAAGCATATTGGAGTCAACCTCAGCTTGCAATAATTCACCTCTTTCAAGAAGCACTCTGTCATAAGTTGACGGATCAAAAACGATATGAACTGAATCTGGTTTGGCTTGCTTTAGTTGAAGCTGAAGTACTCTTTTAAAATAAAATTCAAGATGCTCCGAACTCAGTGTATTAACTTGATCAACAAGATGTTCGAATAGTTTTAGAAAGGTAATACATAAAGAGATATGCGGAGGATATTCATTATTAAGAATATCATAATCTTTATAATAAAATGAGGCTACAGCAAGAAAATTATGATATTTAGATCTTAGATTAAAAAATGTTTCTCTTATAAATTCCAGAGCTGGTATTATTCTGAGTTTAATTTCAAAAGCTTCGACAAAGATTTCTGGCACTGCAATACTCAGGTCAATAAATTCTTCAGGATGTAAAAAAGAAAAAGGTTCACCAAATCTTTGTTCCGCTTGTCTGTTGTATGCAATAATTTCTGAAATTTCTTTACTTAATCCTTTAATTATTGATCCAAGTTCAAGGCTTATATTATCAAAGTTATTTCCATACTCAAGCTTTTTACAGGTTAAGTTAAATATCTGAATAATGTTATGAAGAAAAACGAATAACTTTCTTAAAGCTTCTAGAGCTTCATGATCATTAGATGCCAGATGGATTTGTGCTTCAAGCTTCTCAAATTGAACAAGTTGGCTTGTTAGATCAAATTCTGTGATGAGAAGGATAAGTATATTTTTATCAGAAGTGAAAAAATCTCGCCAGTCACCTTCAATCTCATTCTTTTCATTGTAAAAGTTGACTTGTCCGGCAAAATCTGAAACGAACTTTAAAAAATCTGAAATTTTACGATCATCAATTTTAACATAACCGGGATCGAGGTCTTTAATTCTCCGTCCATCTTGGTTTATTCCGTCTATTAAATCTAGTAATTGATTGCTAGCCATGTATTAATCAGAACCTATACAGATGAAACATTCGTCCCTTCGATTAAGTAATAAGGGAATACAACGTTGTGCCTTGAGTTAGTTATAATTACTTTGAAATGAATAACAATATGTAAAAGTCCATTTTGTTGATTTTGCTCCAAAACTTCGGTACTTAAGTATGTAATTCTTGGTTCAAAATTCAATAATGCATGATAAATCAGGTGATCAAGACTTGCAATCAAAGAAGAATCAATTTTTTCAAACACCAAACGTTTGATATCACAGCCAAATTCAGGCTGCATAATTCTCTCACCAGGAGTTGTACTGAGTATAATTTGAATGCTTTCTTCAATATCATCAATTTCAGAAACCATTGATACTGAGTGATCAGTTTTGTTAAACACTGGGGGGAAACTCCAGCCTGTCCCTAAAAATGATTTAACCTCATCCATAATTATCCTCCGATCATTACTGTTGGACAACCGAGTGCTATTGAACCTCCATGAGCTGTAGTATCCCCCACTCTGGCTGCAGGCTTTTTTCCTATCATAACGGTTGCAGACCCTTTTACAATTGTATCGGGAGGGCCAATACAAATACACATGTCACCCATAACAGATGCAGGTACCTTGCCAATTAGAACTGTAGGTATACCTGGGCCTTGAATTGGTCCCCCTACATGCGGAGTTGGAGGTATTCCTGCGTCTACCATCGAACAGGTATGCAAATCATTTAATCTTGCTGCTTGTGGCATATTAATTTATCATTACCATTGCACCTTTAACAATTGTTTGACCAGACGCAGAGATTTCGGCAGAGGCGCTACCTTTTGCAGTAAAGCCAACTTTCGCGGTATTCGTTATATTTAAACCTTCCACGGTAACATCCTGCTTTGACTGCAGAGACAATTTACCTGTGGCATCAAGTGTAATGTCTCCAGTGGCCTTGATAACAATATTTTTGGGACTTTCCATTTCAATACCTGAAGAATTCAATTTTAGTGTATTACTATTTTGATCTTTAATTGTAATGCCCTTTTCATCATCGTCTAAGATAATACTATTTCCGCCGGGAGTAGAAATCTTAATAATTTTTTTCTCTTCATCAAAATTAATCTCCATTTTTGATCTGGTGGTTATAGCTTTTGTATTATTCTTAGCTTCGTTGGCATAGGCTGCAGCATGTTTACTGCTGTATAAAGAACCTAAAATAACAGGATGTGAAGGATCATCGTCAATAAAACCAAGAATAACCTCATCACCAATCTCAGGCAAAAAATAAAACCCGGCTGCGTTGCTTGCATAGATGCTAGCCATTCTTGCCCATAATGTTTCACTTCCTGTCATTCCGGGAATTGTTACAGATAACCTAAACTCAGATTGTGGATCTTTATCCAGTTGTTTTACAATCCCTACCTGTAAGCCATGAATGGCGGGGAATTGACCGGTTGAAGGTGAATAAGAGAATTGTGGGAATTCTGAAACAGGTTTAGAGTCAAGCCCGAAATCTACTTTGGTTATCCAGGTTCCTTCTTCAATAGTATGTTCTACAACTGAAACATATGCATTCCCATTATATCTGTCTCCTAATCCTGCAAGTGTAATCATATCGCCGGTATTAACTTTAGAGCTTCCTTTAAAAGTAACAGAACCTTTTAATGCAGATAATCTAATTCTAAGAAGTTTGGAGTTTGCCCATAACTTCAAGTTGGCTGAGTCCATCGGTGTTCCTGAATACAATGTTAAATCTTGATTTTTAAATCCCTTTGAAAGGGTTTTAGCTTCAAGGTTTCCATGTTCGTTCAAACTTGGTTCTGCTGCTTTGGAGGCTGCACTAATAGCAAGTTTTGAAGGATCCCAGCCGATAGCTTCCACACTATTTACCTGTCCTTCGCCGTCAAACTCAGCATTTAGGGAATAGATGGATTCACCATATGTTACAGAAAGTACAGGTGAAGAATCCAAAACAGGTTTTTTAACAAAAATATCATCTTCTTTGAGATTTACCACAAGTCCGCAAAAATCTGCCCTGGCTAAAATAAAATCCCAATCGGTAGCCGATTTTTGATATAAATTTTCATATTGAAAGGTAGTAGCATCTACCGTAGCAGTTAAGGAATAGTTGCTGATAATTGAGGAGATAATTTCAGAATCTTTCTTTTTCAGAAAAACTGAATCATTCCTGTTGTAAGTCATTTGAACAGCTTTATGCTTACAAGTGAGTAGTAAATTACTGGTTCGGTCATTACTGATCCTGATTGCCTGTTTAACAATTACTCCGCTGAATATCAAATTATTATCAGAATCATATCCAGCGTTAATAGATATTTCACTTCCCGGAATCAGTGTTGTTTTCTCAGAGAGAACAAAAACTCCGGTATCTGGAGCACCATCAATTAATTCAACTTCTGCATATGCTATTTTATTTATTTCATAATAAGTTCGAATAGAAACCAATGGATAGGTATCTTCTAATGCAGTACCATTTACACTAATACTACAGGTTAAAGTCTGCCCTGCAGAAATTTCAGGTGATACTATCGGCATACTATTTTTTTATTGGTGGAAAGTAAATTTGATCACCAGGTTTGATATCCTGAAAACTATTCAGTCCATTTGCTCTGGCAACCTCTAGGTAATAAGAACTGTCGCCATATATTCGATATGCCATCAATGGAAGCGTATCACCAGCATTAACAGTTCTTAAATGTGTTAAATCAGGAGAAGAATTAGCCCCTTCTTGTGTTTTAGTTTTATAATCCTTGCTTTGGGTTATTGTAATATCAATAGTTGCCCTTAATGCCTTTCCATCTGGATTAAACAAACTGTATTTTATATCAATTTTAGAACAAACACCGGTAAATTTAAGAGATCCCCAGATAATAAGGAGATAATAAGGACGGTGAATCTCTCCCTGATATTTAGTGACCAGGTCTGTAAACTTTTTTATGTACTGATCCACATCTTTAAAGCCTGATGGTAGCTTGACTACACCGGTACCATCAACAAAAAATGTTAGTTTGAGATCACTTTGACCGATACTTTTAAAACTTTGGGTACTGGCACTTGAACCTATGGTTTGATCCTGAGTATAATCAACAGTTAAAGAACGCTCGTAAGCCGAAGGATTTATAAAAGCTACAATAGAGTCAGATTCCACCCCTTTGCAGGAAGGATCTTTAAAGCCAAGTATCTTTAATTTGACCAGATTCGACATATCAGCGCTGAGAAATATTTTTCATTCGAAGTCTGACGGCTTCAACACATTCCTTTATGATCTTGCTTTTGAGAGCAGCCAATTCTCTGTTATCCATAGAAACCTTGGAGCTTTTATTATGCTGATCAACTGACACTTTAATTATTAATTCTCTAATTTCTATAGGCATCTTAATTTACTTTTGTAAAATAATCAAAACATAACTCCATGGTTTCAACAACTAATGTGTTTTCCTGAGCTTTGAAGTCTGAAATTTTCATTGCAACAGGATATGCATTAACAAACCTCCAGGTGGAAATTGGTGCACCAGTTTGATTGAGAAGGTTGATATTTACAATTTTGGGTGTAAAAGTAAACAATTCAAAACTATTTCTAGCCCATTGTATTAAAGGGGATCCGATGAGCATTCCTCTTTTGAGTATGAGGTTCTCATAATTAGGAGGGGTGGGGAAACGGTGAATAAACCGATTCTCCCCACCCTCTTCTATATTTTTTGGAGAAATTTTTACATTAAGTCCACTAACTTCTTGAAAACTACCTTCATTTACTCCCGTTATTCCTTCGACATTTACTTTAAAACTAAAGCCGACTGGCGGGTAATATTGATCAATAGTCTTCATTAATTATTATGCGCTTAACGACAGGCCTTCGTGGGCCAGCTCCATTGTTTCAACTGCGATTTCATTCGCATCAGCTTTCATATCCGAAACAGTCATTTTGCATGGAAAGGCGTTTAAAAGCTTCCAGCTCATTGCCACAGCATTGGTTTCATCAAGTAAACTAATTAGAATAGTTGAACGCTTTATTGTGTTCATTTTAATCAAGTTATACTTATCCCAAAGTGCTTTATCGCCTTTAAATATACCCTTTTTAAGAGTAATGTTTCCAAATTTCTGTATTCCAGGCATTTTTACAGTAGAATAAACCTTACTGTTACCACCTCTGTATTCTATAACCTGAGTTTCTGAAGACAAACCGGTTACTTCTTGAAATATAAGCTCTGCATCGTCCCATTTTACTTGAAATGAGAACTTGACTAACGGCCACGTTGCCGTTGACTGTGCTGCTCCATCTTCTGCCATAATTGTAATATTTAAATGTAAATAATTAGTTTAATAAATTGATTATGATTGTTGCATTTGCTGTTGGAACGTAATTACGATAAATTCAGCAGGGCGAACCAATGCAACTTTTACAGTAATAAGCATTTTTCCATCAAGAATATCTGTCGGTGTCATAGTAGATCCCAGACCTATCTGGACATCAAAGGCCACTTCAGGTGCTGCACCCGCAAGAGCTCCTTGTTTCCAAAGATTGATCAAGAAGTTTTCGATCATACTTTTAACAGTTACCCAGGTATTAGCATCATTGGGCTCAAAAACATATGCCCTAGCAGCTAATTTAATTGATTGTTCAATCATAATCAAAGTTCTTCTCACGTTGATATATCTCCAATCCTGACTGTTTCCATCCAATGTGCGACCACCCCAAACTAGGCAACCTATTCCAGGGAATGAGCGAATAACATTGATTGATTTCCCTGCCATAACATCCACGTTAAGACTTTGTTGTCCTTCACTTGAAATATTAATAGCCGGAGCATTAACCATGTTCACAGAAACATTTGCAGGTGCCTTCCAAACTCCTCTACTGTTATCAACCTGAGTATATACTCCTGCCATAGCTCCACTTGGAGGAAGCTGATTCAGCTTATTACGAATTTCAGTAAGAATATTTGTGTATGTAGGACTAACAGCTTTCAAACCTTGATGTAAATGTTTTTTGGCAGTTAGTAGATCAGCTGATCCTGCTTCTAATTTAGCACTGTCTGAATTATATTTTTCGTATATGCTTTTAGCATCAGCTTCAGGTAAGATTGACGAAAGATCACCATCCACATTTTCGAAATCAATTTCATCGTTCTGAACTATTGAAGTGTTCAACCATGGGTAGTATGCTGCGCCATAATTCAGAAAATTAATTCCAATCGCTTCGCGAAAATCATTGATTACTACTGCAGTTTCATCCGTAGGCTCTTGTTTTACAACATCAAGAATTGCAAAGCGGCTTTGCATTTTAGCACAATGTGCAAGAACTTTCTGGTAAATTCCATAACATTCTGCACCAATGGCAATAGCATCAGGAATTACAACCAAGGTTGGTTCATATTCTTTCTCCAATATGTCTAAAACTTCAAAATCACCAGGTTTTATCTCTATTGAATCTGCACCTTGATAAAGCCCAACAGAAAGAATATAGCATGGTCCACCACCATTCGCATAAAACAAACGAATGCTGTTAAACATGTATGCTATATTTCCATCTTTAAATGCAACTTTTTTAGGAGCATTGCCAAGCATAAAAGATTCATCATCACCTACTTTTGAATCCTCAATAGTAAATTTAGATTTGAAACCCTCACCAAAACACTCAATGTATTCTGCAAATGAGGTAATACGTGTAGGTTTTCCTACCAACGATTTCCCGTTCCTTACTGCTGTTGAAGTGTAGCCAATAAAGGCAGGCACTGCTGTTTCTACAGCTACTGCGGAACTTGGGAAGGCGTTCTTTTCTTCCAGGTAGACTCCTGGTGTCATTAATGTTGATGCCATTGTTTAATTTAATTTAGTTAATAAATATTTCTGAATAATTGTTGTTTGCTATTGTATTTTCATCATTAATTAAAGTGATTAACGCGGGGTTTGCTTTTGGCAAAGCACGCATAACCACCTTATATCTTCCGGTTTCGATATCAAAATTTTCAACCAGCTGAAAATTTTGAACGCTAGTTTCAGAAAAGCTTATAGCCTTTTTTGATCTGAAAGCTAAACCTTGTGTTCCACTAAATTTTAAATATTCGGGTCCGTCAAATGGTTCTTTTCCATTATTATCAATGATTGCAGGGCTGTTGAGAGATTGCAAATGCTCACCCATTAAAATATATCTCCAGATAGTTTCTTTTGCTTTGAAATTCAGTGAATAGTTCTCGAGTAGTTCAGGAGCTATTTTTAGATCAAGAATTGCAAAGGGTTTTACAAAAAATGTTTCATTGAAATCTGCAATATTCTTTAAATCATATTCAGAAACAAATTCTTCGGAGTGTAATGATTTATTCAGTACTTCATTATGGTCGACAGCATTATAAAAATGAAATACCTTCTTACTGATATCTTTTTCGGCAATAGCAGTATAGTTGTAAAAATTAAAATCATTTAGAGTTGCAGTAAATCTGCAATCAACTATACTGGAAACGACCTCTTCCCTACTCCTCTTCTCACCATTAAAATTTGCATCATAAGCAATTGTGAAACCACCATAATTCGGTTTAAATAATAAACCATAATTCAAAAATAAAAGCTGCGTTGAAGAACTAGGCGTAAAAACTAGTCCTGCAAATACCTTGTTTGAAAAATAAGTATGGCTAAACGAAATGTTTACCAATACTTCATAGGCATATTTCATTGTTATAAATCAGCAATATTGTTATCATTCTCCACACCAGACACTACTGGTCTGATTTCCCTTATTGTATTGTTGTTGTAAGTCAGCATTCTCACCTTATAAACTACTGAAGGCATGTATTTGGCTCCCAGACAACCCCAGATATTATTTAATTGTTCGGGACTTATGCTTGCCATTTCAAATATTAACTTATCAATTTCCGGATCTAATCCGGGTGTATCCGCTCTAGTAAAAGCGCTTTTTTGTTGAAAAAAAGCGATTATAAAAGAGATGAACCTCAATGACTCCGGATAATTTCCATTGCTGAAATAAGCCGAAAAAAGTACATAAAGGTTAACGGTTAGTATAGGTGATTTTTTAATACCGATAGCAGAACCTAATGATGCGGAATTATTCATTCCAACAGTTTCTTTTTCGATATTAATAAGGGTAAGGAGGATTTTGTTTTCACCTTGGATGGCAATGGTACCATCCTGATTTACAATAGCAGATAAGCTGACCTTATCTTCTGAAACCTTGAGCCTGATTCTGAAATGTTCATTTATTTCATCAACCAAGCACGATAATGCCTCGTAAATCATTTTTTTAATATCCTAAACCAACACCAAACTAACTTCTAACAATCTACGAAACAGATTAATTAATGTTTAACCTAAACGTAGAGATATAATAAATGTAATTTTAAGAAATTATTTTGAATTCCTAATAAAATATTTTTTTTTTTTCATCTTTACGTTCGCTTTACTCTGTAAAAAAATGCCAAGAGCCCTGTTTTGCCTTATTTGCTATTTAATTATATCGTTTAATTACTCATTTTCGGAGGTAAAAAACAATGATTTTATTTTATATAGCGAAAAAAGTAGCTCCTTTCAGGATAGTGCAATTGTTTTAAAGCCAAAAGCAAATCCCCTTAAATCACTTTTGGATGCTCTAAAATTCAAAAAGAATGCAATTACTAAGGAACAACAGAGAGTTAAGGTACTGATAGAAAAAATTATCAAAAAAGACACTTCACTCGTTACTGTTAAAAACCTTGAGGATTTTAAACGTGAACTTGCTGAATCAAACAAGGAACAATTTCAAACTTTACTAGATCTGATAAAAGAGCTTAAAATCTCAGAAAACAATCAATCAGTAGAGACTGTAGTTTCCGACCCATCTACTCCTAAGCCCTTTAAGTTAAATAAGGAACCTGATCCTAACGATAAATACATAAATGATTTGGTAGATAAATTAATACCAATACTAACTGATAATAAAGAAGTACAGGAAAAGAAAAAGGACCTGCAGAAACAGTTGAAATTACTGCGTGACGTTTACAGCCAAAAAAGTGCACACATTGATACCATTAATGACAGTACTTTAATGAAGTACCGTTTAAAGCTCGGACATAAAGCTGAAATTTTGGGTATCTATCCATTTGATACAAAGAATATTCCAGCTAACTACAACCTAAATACGCTAAGCACCCTTATATATGATCGCTATGAAATAGATCCTATTACTGGGTTGCCCAGAAATTTTAACCGCTGGAAAGATGCAACAATTATCAACAGTGTAAAAGATGCTGGAGCTAAAGTTATCCTGACAGTCAGTACCAATAATTCACTGGAAACAGCTAAATTTCTAACCAATGAAACAGCAAGAAGGAAACTTATTGCTAATACGCTAGATCTCTTAGAGCAGCGTGATGCTGATGGAGTAAATATTTCGTTAACCGGACTTAACAAAAAACTTCGTCCTTTGTTTGTCGAGTTCATAAGTTCATTAACAAAAACATACCGATTAAAACCAAAACAATATCAAATAATCATAACTCTGCCAATTTATGATGAAAATAATGCTTACGACATAACATCACTTAATGATTTAACAGATAGGTTTATTATCGATTTTAGTAAAAAACCTAATAATTTTCCTGGACCAATTGCCCCGTTAAACGACGATAGCGATTATAGCATTCAGTCAAGTGTATCTAGGTATCTTAATATTGGTATTCCGCCTTACAAGTTTATATTAGGATTGACCTATTATGGAGTTGAATTTGAGAGAAATTATCGCTCTGGAGTTGAAACTTTTAAAAGTTATATACCATACAGACAAATTCGTTTAGACCATCAATATGCGCCAGTAAAATATAACAAAGATCAGGCATTTGCTTCAATTGAAACCAGAAATGAGCAAGGAAATCTAACCGGTCATATCTATTATGATAATGAAAATTCTTTAGAGCAAAAGTATGATTTTGTTATTCAAAACGGACTTGGAGGTGTAGCGATCAGAGACTTGGGTGCTGATGAGGGTTATGGTGAATTATGGGATGTATTAGCAAGTAAATTTATAAGTATCGACACAGTTTCTAAGGAACTACTACCAATCAAAGCTTTAAAAGCTAAAGATTTATCAATTTGGGGATTTATTAAGAACAATTCAATTGGATATTACCATGCACTTCAATCTCCCTGCGATGGAAGATATGACAATCAGGATAAAAGATTTTTAGGACTTATAAATCTTATTCTTGGACTAGCATCCATTATAATAATCATTATTTTGATTTATCAAATCAAAGATAAGGGTGAAAAATGGAAATGGAAAAAGCTTCTGATAAAAATACTTATTGTGTTAATTAATTTATTCATAATAACCATTTTTATGTGGCTCTATATTGACCATAGGTTTCCATGGTTTGGGGCTGGTGAAAATTGTATTCCTGTATCTTTTGTAAGATTATTGATGGTGGTTTTCACAAGCATATTTATTGGTTCAGTAATTATGCGACTGCTAATATTCCCTGTTATCAAACAAGATGAGAAACCATAGCTCATATATTATTAGCAATATTGTATTTAATTAAGCTCTTTCAGCTTAACTTTGACTATCTCAAATCTACCTTGGTTACTTACAGAAGATTAATAGTATTATAAAATTCAGTATCGCAATAACCATCGATTATGGTTTTGTTTTAAAATCCAATTCTGCCACTGGAGTGATGCCAGCGCATATCTAAAATATTATCAAGTAATATACTCAGTCAAAATAGTTGTCTTCATACTTTTTTAAAAAGGAAACAAAAGCGATATATCCGTCGATACTCTGAAAAAAAGGCTCTATTTAGCCACAAATCATAAATACGTAGTTCCAATTTCAAATTAGAATACTCCGTAAAATATCTAAAAAAATTCCTGCAAATCTGCTAGCATTACTATAATCGATCTCAGGTTAAATTACCAAGGATAAACATAATCTAATAAACCCTACACCCTATCTTTCAGTCAATTACAGATCTACATTGATATATATTCAATATATTTTGAAATATATTTGCCAAAAATGCCGAAAAGTCTATCTTTGCAGTCCCTTAACAAATTAATTATGTTTGTAATTTGTTAAATGTTCGGGGTGTAGCGTAGCCCGGTATCGCGCCTGGTTTGGGACCAGGAGGTCGTAGGTTCGAATCCTGCCACCCCGACAAACGAAAAGCCTTTTCTGCGAAGCAGAAAGGGCTTTGTTGTTATACGAAGTCACCAACCGCCAGAAGTAGATGAAGGAAACAAAGCTAGCTTCGAGATACTAGAAGCGTAAGGCTTGTGTTTGTAACGCCCACCCATTCAGGATCAGCGAAGCTAATCTGCCATATTTGAATAACTGGAATGATTAGGACTGATTAAAACGATAAAGTCTAGCTACATGCTAATTTGAAATGAACAATCTGGCTCAACTGGTTAAACCAAAAATTTGGTTTGATGCATTTTACTGGGAATGGCACACTTGTCTTTTTTACCAAATATTCGATATCGGTTATTTGCAATCATATTATACACCCCATTTCTAAAACGAATTGGGAAAAATGATCCATACCTTAATAAAGAAGGCCAGCCCGTAATTAAGTTGGCAACTTCTATAATAACATCAGATTTGTAATAAACAATTTCTGATTTAATTAAAACAACAGATTTTGCATCATCTTTGATATGATACTTAATCATCAAATTTTTACCAGCATTACTTTGTTGTGAGGCGAAAAATAATTGGTTTTTAGTGTCATACTTAATCAAAATATTTACAGTTGAACTACAAAGATTACATAGTCCATCAAATAAAATTATATTCATAGCTTTACAATTTTGATTAAGTCAAATATACAATGTGTAAAACAACTGTTTCAATTTATCACATATATTAATGGGTAACATCTTTTTGAAAGCTAGCTGGGAAAATTTAATAATGGCAAATTATGAAATTGAACCATCGATTTTGGAACCGTATTTACCCAAAGGAGTTGAATTAGATTTTTTCAATAATAAAACATACGTTAGTCTTGTTGGCTTCATGTTTAAGAAAACAAGGTTGTTTGGAGTCCCCATACCATTTTTTGGCTCTTTTGAAGAAATCAATCTTAGATTTTATGTTAGAAAAGTTGAAAATAGAAAAATTAAAAAGGGCGTTGTATTTATAAATGAGACTGTGCCTTTCAAAATTGTTGCATTATTGGCAAATAAGTTATACAAAGAACATTACATCTCAATTCCAACAAAAAATACAATTAGTATTGAAGAAAATAAACATATCACCTACGAGTGGAAGGTTAATGACAAATGGAATTCAATAAAAGTAGAATCGGATATCAATAAGTATAAAATAGAACAAGGTACTATAGAGGAGTATATCTTTGAGCGCTATTTTGGCTTCACCAAAGTATCTAATATTAGTTCACAAGAATACCAAATCAATCACCCGAAGTGGATGACACATAAAGTCCTAAACACGGATATTAATTGCGACTTTAGGACCATGTATGGGGAAGCTTTTTGGGAATTAGATAACCAAAAACCTGATTCAGTCCTATTAGCGGAGGGGTCTTATGTGAGTGTGGACTGGAAACGGGATAAATTCTGATTCAGCTAAATTCTATTATGATATCTTATTGGATTATTTCCTTTATTATTTTAACCGAGCAGATTGCAAGAACTAGATGCTTGCGAGAACGTAAATCTCCATTATATAGGTTCAGCAGATTAATTATGTCACCTCTTACATAATTCAACATTTTGCGTAGAGTTGTGATCTTTTAAAAAAAATATTTGTATTTTTTATTTTATAAAACATTCATTATAAAAGCCTTATATTAAAAAAATCTTGATTTAATTCCTTGATTGTCCATGGAAATTATAATAAAAGGAATAGTTAAAGATTTTGAGACTTATATAAGATCCTGTCTGTTTTACAAGGAAATTCTTTCTTGCATTTGCTCCAAAACATCTCTCCTTCAATTTCAGGGACATGTTTAGTTAAAAAGTTGATCGTTTCCTTATGCATTGTATCAATAGCCTCTGCAAGTTTATCGAAAAAATTTAAACAAGTTTTTTGGTTTGAACCAGCTTTATTCAATGCTAAAAATATTTCAATCGGGTGGTAATGGACATTACAATCGCATGGACAATTCCCTATAAACTTTGGATATCGTGTTAAAACCTTGAATTTCTTATAATGAATTTTGAAATGAGTAAAGCAAACCATATCAATCAAAACTACAAAGAAGAGAGCTACACCAAAATACTCTTTAGTTTCTTTTTCTAGAAATTCAAGGTGGTTAAATGATGGTGTTAATCGTTCGAGCTGAACTGAATAAATTAATTTATTTTGTTTATCCTCATGGAACTTACTTTCAATAGGTATGGTCGAGAAAAATACAGTAAGATCCTCCTGAAATTTTGAACTGTAATATGTTTTAAAGTCCATCACTTTAGTTTATTGATATCTTTTATTCTAACTATATACTAAGTCTTCATTAAAATATTTGCTAAAATGGGTACAGACAACTCCAATACTTGCTAGAATAAACAGTCCGACTAATAAGTTTATATTTCTTAAAATTTTGGCCTACTTCTTAAACGATATAAGGTTTTTCCGTTGAGCTTATCAGAAGTTTATTTTAATTCCACCTTTATATGTTTTAATAATATTTAAGGGAGGCAAAATTGGGTTGTGTTGAACATCCAAATAATTTAAATTCTTCATGTCCTGAATTTCCATCGGAATGGTTTTCAGTTCATTTTCATTTAAATACAATTTTTCAATTTGACTTAGTTTTAAAATGTTTCTAGGTAATTCCTTAATACCATCATTTTCAAGATGCAGAACTCTCAAGTGTTTAAGCTTACTTAAAATTTCAAATCCTTCAGAAAGATTTAGATTTTTATCTTCATCTAAATACAATTCTTGTAATTGTTTTAAGTAACTAAAATTTTTAGGCAGCAAACTAAAATTATTATGACCTATATCTAAGGTCTTCAGGTGCTTTAATTTCAGTATTTCTTCAGGAATCACATCCAGTTCAGTATTTCTAAGGTTTAAATACTCCAAATTTTTAAATTTTGAAAGATACTTAAAATAGTCATGATTCTTCTGATTCGACAGGTTTAACCTATGAACTTTGTTGGGTTCCTTCAGAGCATCTTCAATACTTGTATACTCCTTTTCATTAACTTGCGCTTTTACAAATTCTATTGTGAAAAAGTTAAGGATAACAAATAAAAAGCATTTTAAAGTACAAATCATCCAGTTTGAAGGCAAGAAAATTTGTATATTATTGAATGTAATCATGACTATTTTATTTAGTATTCAGTAAGTTATATTTACTGCTTCTCAGCATTAAACATTAGTGGTTGGTCTCCATTAGTTATAATAGTTTTGGCATTAGGAGAAGTTGAAAGCTTATTGAATGCTTCAATAGTTTTGAAACGAAGAAGCAATGGAGATAAGCCTTCTGAAATTATTTTTTGGGCATCTCTGATACCTTCAGCTTCAATAGTTCTTCTTGTCGCTTCCTGTCGTTCTTTGTCTAAAACAAACTGCATTCTTTGCGCTTCTTGCTCAGATTCCAGCTTTTCTTCTATCGCCTTGGTTAATCCTACAGGAAGGATGATACTTTTTAGCAAAACAGATTCTATAATAAATCCTCTATCTGTCAGCTGTGATGACATCAATTCTTTAATTGATTTTTCGATAACTGATCGTTGTCCAGTATGCATATCTTTTGCAAAATGCTGAGATGAAATATCGGCTACAGCTGACCTGAATACTGGTAAAATAACAACTTGCTCATAACTTCGACCTAAATTTTCAATAACACCCGGAGCGGAATTTCCTACTAACCTATAAAGAATTGATACCTCAGACTGTACAGTTAATCCTTCTTTGGATGGCAATGGCAATCGGACCTCCATATTAATGGTTCGGGTAGGAAGTTTGATAATTGTTGTGGTGAATGGATTAAAGATTCTCGCTCCTTCCATTAAAGGCTTTTCATTTATCTTTCCGAAAGAGCGTTTTACACCAACTTCACCTTGCTTAATAATCGTACAACTTGTTAGAAAAACAGAACTTAGTGCTGTCAAGAGAATTGTTTTCGATTTCATAACTTAAATTTTAATTAAATTGAATTTTAAAGACAATACAAACCTACAGATCAACTATTAGGGCTACCTTAAACTGGTATTAGAAATAGATTAGAATTGAAACTATTTAGACAAAAAACTCATCCTAGAGTTTGTATTGGTCTTAGACAATTTGACATCGAATGCAATTAAGTCAGGTCTGACTAATATTGCAGTTAAATCTCCATTATGTAATTGTATAACTCTTCTGGTTAATGATAAACCTACACCATGACCTTTAGTATTTTTTGAATTTGAACCTCTGACAAAAGGCTCAAATAAAAATTCTAATTCAGATTCTGATACATGATCGGTTTTGTTTTGAAACCTTACAATCACGTGATCTTCCGACAAAATCAACCTAATGAAAATTGTATGATCAGGAGAAAATTTAACACCATTCTCAACTAAATTTAAAAATGCCGTATATAGCAAAGTCTCATTAGCATAGATTTCAGGCAAATGGTCTTCATTTTCATTTATTGATATAAGAATTATATAGTCGCTGTGCTTATTAAAAATTTCACTTCTTACCTGAAATAACAAATCAACGATATTCACTAGCCCAACATTGATGCTCGTATCATCTGCATGAATACTTGTAAGATCCAATAAATTATTTGTTAATTTATTTAGTTGACTCACATCTTCTAGAACTGATCTAGCCATAAGTCTTAATTCATCCACATTATCATTTGCCAGTAAAGAAACTTGAATCTGACCCGTGATGGCTGTTAAGGGTGTGCGCAATTCATGTGAGGCATGAGAGACAAAAGACCGCTGTGTATTAAATGCCTTTTGCAGCCTATCGAGCATTTCATTAAATCTTGAAGCAAGCTGCGATAATTCATCGTTATTTTTGGTATGATCAAGCCTTAAACTCAGGTGAGAGGCATTGATATTATCAATTTTTCTAATCATTTGTTGCATAGGCCTCAATAATCCTCCTGCAAAAAACCACCCACCTACTGCACTTAAAATCAACACCAAAACACCTCCTAAACTTAGTAGCAATGCTAAAATTCTTTGCTTACTTAACCCATATTTGTCTACTGCTGAAGTAATTATGATAAAGTCACGGTTTCTATTTTTAAAAACCATTCCATATTTCTCTATTTCATCCTGTTGCCAAAAAACTTCTTTTTGGGTATTGATATCTTTAATTATCGATTCCTCTATGATAGAATTTTTAAAACCACTTTGGTAAATAATTTCATTTTTACTATTTAGAATGACTATTTCTTCCTTATTTAAAACAGTCATTTGATTTTTGGCTAGTAATTTCAAAATATCAGGACTTATTTCTTCTTTGTTAAACAGAACAGTTGCTGCAGTTAGTGCCTCTTGTCTTAAACGTGTTTTATATTCTTCCTGACGATAGAATTCACTCAAGTAGTAGATAGTAAAACAAAAAGCCAATAATAATATGGTGACTATACTCAAGAAAAGTAAAGTCATTTTGGTTCTGATACTCATTTTTGTTTAAGCATGTATCCCATACCAACTACTGTATGAATTAATTTATTGGAATATCCCTTATCTATTTTATTTCGTAAATAGTTTATATAAACCTCTACAAAGTTAGTATGCGTGTCAAAATTAATATCCCATACATTTTCTGCAATTTCTACTTTAGAAACCACTCTCCCTGTGTTCTTCATTAAATATTCTAAAAGATTAAACTCCCGGGCGGTTAATTCAATCCTATTCCCACTTCTTCTCGCAATTTTTTCATTCAGGTCTAATTCCAAGTCAGAAATAGTAATGATATCTCCGGTATCATTTGTATTATAACAATACTTCAGCAATGATCTAACCCTAACCAATAGTTCCATGAAATCAAACGGCTTAACCATGTAATCATTAGTGCCAACTTCGAATCCAGATAATTTATCATTTAAACTACCCATAGCAGTAAGCATCAAAATTGGCACTTTACTATTAATCTTCCTGATTTCATCACATACCTCCAAACCGCTAATATCTGGCAAACCAATATCCAGGATAACCAAGTCAAAGTGCTTATTATTAAAGAGTTTTAATGCCTCAAGCCCACTTGCTGCGATTTCACTATTCAAATTTTGAGTGAGTAGGCCCTTTTTTATAAATGTTGCAACTTTAAATTCATCTTCTACAATGAGTATTTTTTTTTTGTCAACCATAAATATCCATAAAAAATTATATGTGGAACATGAATTTATCCATCCAGGAAATTCAATCCCATTGTACAAAACTATACTTAAATTATTAGGGCTCAATTATAACAGAATTAGAAATTGCTTAGAATTAATTATTTATTCTACTAATATGTCAGGAAGATTATACAATTTTCTAAATGATCAAAATGATGCTAAGAAATATTAAATCCTTTGTAAACAAAGAGTTATGAGATGAAAAACTTTAAAATGCTCATATAAACAATCTTTAATAATAAAAATCCCTAAATCTTCTTAAGATTTAGGGATTTTTAACATTAGATTATAGCTAGTTATTTAAGAAAAAAACCGACTGAAATTCCTACAATATTATTCTTCCATGTAGAATTACTTTCATTGCTCCAATTACTTAAACCAGAAGAATAATTGGTTGAAACAAAATACTTATTGGAAAACTGATACCCAATAAGAGCGTTTAAGCAAAGATCCAAACGCTTAATTTCACCTTCACCTGAACCAAATAAGATATCTTCAGAGTCATGATCTCCTTTAACCTTACCACTAAGGTTGTAACCCAATGATGGACCTACACCTAAAAATAACCCTTTAGAGGCATTTTTTCTATAGGTAAAGTTGAGTGGAATTTCTAATGAGTTAAAAGCGTAAACATCCTTATGATCGCCATGATCAATTTTTGCACCACGACCACTAAATAGCACTTGTGGCTG
>JBIIRT010000119.1:0-8210 GCA_044341405.1 Daejeonella sp.
AGAAGCAAACTATGAAAAGTTGCAACAAGGAAAACGCTTAGAGGAAATCACACCTTTTTGGAGAGTGATTGAACCGAATAGTGCATTAGCCAAGAAACTTACATTCGGACAAGAATTTTTACTGCAACAAATTGAAAAAGAAAGTGCAAACTGAAATTCGTAATTGCATTTTTTCCTAAATCTTCATATATTTTACAATAAGTTCCACCCTTTAACTTTTTGATAGTAACGTCCTCGATCATCTCATTATTTTGTATCTTTTCTTATTATCATCAATGCAACGAGCAAATTCGGAACCCAACAAATCCAAGCCAAATAAGGATAGAATACTTCAAATGGGATACCGCTTCCAAAACCAATACCAAGTCCAATTCTTAAAGTGACTGCAGCAAATGTGAGTGCGAAATTTATTACCATCCAATGATAATGAGCAACAATCATTTTACGGGTAATGGAAGAATACGCTTTATATCCTGTGAAAATCCATAGAATAGCCAAAAGTGCAAACCCTAAATTTGAAATAGTGCCTCCAAAAGAAAATTGAGCCATATATAAACCTGAAAGGCCTCCAATGAAAACGCATAATAAATAGACCTTCCCAATAAGTTTATGTAAGTGAGTTTTAGTAGTTCTAAATTTTTCATTGAACTGAAACGGTCCTAAAACCAATGCAATTAAAGACGGAAATATATGAGAGTAAATTCCAGCCGAATGTGCTTTAAAATTTGCTTTCATAATTGGGTGCACAGCCACTCCAAGTTCAAGAAATGCATAAACTGAAAAGGCATATATGCCTATAAATACAGATGAGATAGTAATCAACGATTTATATATCTTGTTCATTTTTTGATTTGAAATACTTTTGAGAATCAATTTTTTGCCAATCCAGCTTATTACCCCCAAACATGATTCCTCTTTTTTTATTACAAAACTACATCGCTAATACTATTTTTAATCACCTGTTTGTATTTTTGTTTTGGGCGTATCAAAATGTCGCCCAAATGACGCCTTTATGTCAATAATTTATTCATTTACTCCTATCATATTTGCACATGGAATTTGGTGAAAGGTTGAAAGAATGCAGAGCCAGTTTGAATTGTTCTCAAAAACAACTTTCCGAAAAAACGGGATTAACGATTAGAACAATTCAGCGGATTGAAAATAACGAGGTGAAACCAAGTCTTTATTCACTAAAAGTTATTGGGGAAGCCTTGAACACTGATCTCTCCGAATTTGTTAAAAAATCTGACACCAAACCCTATGAATTTAATTTAACCCTTAAAATCACAGATATGAATCAGTTCTTAAACGACTTAAAAGCATTAGTAAAAACTCACTGGAAGACAATTTTCGTTATCATTTTAGTCATTTATCTATTCACAAGTTATCCTGATATTAAATCAGGAATAATGGACGCTTGGAGTGGGAAGTAACTTTTCATTGTAAATTTTTTATAGAAATCTCGTCTTATTGAAAAAATAATAAAAATGAAAAATATTATACTCGCCTTTTTATTGGGTTTTGTGAATTTATCAGTTAGTGCACAACATCAATATGAAATTGATTTAAATAAAATCGATAAGGATATTTTACCAGTAAAAATGACATTGTCGAAAGCTCCAAAATCCGATCAAATTACCTATTCTTTTCCCGCCACTGTTCCTGGAACGTATGATAGGCAAGACTTTGGTCGCTTTGTACTTTCTATGACGGCCACCACTGCCGAAGGAAAAACACTAAAAGTTACGAAGCAAGGCAACAATTCATTTGTTATTTCGGACGCAAAAACGTTGAAGTATCTCTCATATAATGTCGAAGATATTCTTGACAAAAAAGTAAAGAAAAATCCAATTTTTAGTCCAGTTGCTACCAATTTTGTGGAAGGGAAGAATTTTATTTTCAACAATGGCGGAATTTTTGGTTTTTTTGATGGGGAAGAAGCGGATCCAATAGAAATTAAAATTACCAAACCTACCGGACTTTATGCAGCGACTTCTTTGCCGCTAAGAGATGGTAATGAAACTCAACAAACCTTTCTAGCGAAATCCTATCATCAGTTAATTGATTGCCCGATGATGTTTTCAGAACCAGACACAGCTCAGTTTTATGTAGGTAAAACAAAGGTGACTATTTCAGTATATGACGTTAAGGGGGTGAAGAGGGCCAAACAATTTTATGAAATCTTGAAACGTGATATGCAGGCCATAGATGACTTTTTACCAGACCTACCAGTTGACAATTATACTTTTCTTGTTTACATAGATGATTTGAATGAGCTTGGGGATTTGTTTAATGAGGAAATTAGCGTTTTTGCCAAGTTAAAGTTGGCGCTTAAATTCCGAAACTTGGGTTTTGGGGCCTTAGAACACGGTAATTCATCTACATATTATTTAGCAGATTTTGGACCAAATATACCGGAGGTGCTCAAAAAAGAGATCTCACTAGAAAAGCAACTTTCAGGGGCGGCAATCCATGAGTTTATGCATATCCTTACGCCATTAGGCTTGCATTCTGAGCGAATAGGAAGTTTTAATTACATGAATCCTGTAATGAGTAAACATTTATGGCTTTATGAAGGTGTAACTGAGTATTTCGCAAATCTCATCAAGTACAAAGGTGGAGTTGTCACGTCTGAAGAATACCTCAAAGAAATGGGAGGCAAACTTTCCAAAGGCTTAGATTTTCCGGTTAATGAGATGTCTTTTACAGAAATGAGTGAAAATGTACTAGAAGACAAATTTCATAAACAGTATGATCAGGTATATCAGCGAGGGGCTGTTTTAGCCATGTTGCTAGATGCTGAAATTCAACGCCTCACATTGGGTAAAAAAACACTAATTGATGTTATGTTAAAGTTAAACTCTCGTTATGGGGAGAATCAATCATTTAGTGAAGAAAAGTTTATTTCAGAGTTTGTAAATGAAGTTCATCCTGATCTTCAAAACTTTTTTTCACTTTACATAGAAGGTAAAAACCAATGGAACCCGAATGATCAATTGAATTACATTGGTATAGTTTATCATGATTCTTTCAAAGAATCGACGATTTTATCTCCGTTGAATGAAACTGATAATGATATTAAAACGAAATCCCTTGGAATGATCGGATTAGAAAGAACTATACTAAAAACCGGTCCAAAGGAGTGGGCAGGGCTGAAAGAAGGAGATATAGTTAGTATTGTCGATTATCAAGCTGCATTTGAACCAATCGGACAGAAACCCAAAGAAGGTGAAATAGTTAAATTAAAAGTTAAACGGAATAAAGAATTTATTGCATTGGATGTCGTCGTTAAATATGGCCTAAAAGAAAAAAAGAATGTACTGCGCGCGATAGAAAAATAAAAGCAACCTATGAAAAAATCAATCTTAATCTTATTTCTATTTTGTACATCATTTGAAAAATTAGCTGCTCAAGATATTGCTCCACCCAAGAATAAATTAGGTGTCACATTATCTACCAATATTTTTGGATTGAATGATGATATAAATAATGTTGATGTAGGCGGCGGTTTTTCTTTTAGCAGAAAAATCTCCAATAAACTGTCAATTTATTCCGAGATTATTGGCTCATCGCGTAATTATGGGGATGTTGCCATAATGCCAGGCTTGAGCGGAGAATTTACAACTGGGAATTTAGCCATCTTTATTGCCCCCATGTTTGACGTTGGAGAGAAGTCAAATGTAAGTTTGGGCTTAGTACAAAACTACTTGCTTCGCTCAAAACTTAAAACTTCAACCAGCACCAAAGATGTAAGTGCTGAAACAACTGATTATTCATCCTTGTTTTTTGATTTTAGAACAAATACCTATAAAGATGTTGCCTTAGGAATTAGATATGAATGGGGTCTTAATTCAACTTTTAAGAATACGGATAGAAAAGTGACCAATATTTCGTTTAACGTGTTTTTCCCATTAAGAGGAAAAAGAAATCAAGAAAAGAGTAAATAAAAAAGTATGAAAATACATACAAAAATGCCTGAAAGGCTAATCCCATTTTTTCTTAACGAGTTAGAAATCGCAGGTAAATACTTCTCAATGAACGATTTCAGGTCAAGCTGGTACCATCTTGAGCGTGCCCATATCCTTGGCCAACCCTATCCATATCATCACACGCTGGTTCATTGGAAAATGTTAATCTTTGGTATTAAAATAAAGGATTTAAGAGAAATTATTGGCCAAATTCCCCGCTTACTTGTGGGTGGTATTAAATCTTTTGTTGGAGAAATTCCTGTTGGCAATACCGGGGGAGCCAATGTGCCACCACTAAAAAGGATGGAGATACCTAAAGAATTGAAAAGAATTATGGAGTTAAGCGAGTAACCCAATCCACCAGTTCTTACAATTTGACACGAAGTTGAACCTTTTTCGTTTTCGGGAACGAAATATCTCTTTCTGCCTTACTGAGTTAAGTAATGAAAAAAATCTTGTTTTTTTTTAATTTTGGGAATGGAAATGAAGGCTAACGCTCAAAAATTGAAGCCAGTTGCTAGAGTTGAGTCTGTGGTCATTGATTATAATGAAAGTAAGGTCGAAGCAAAAAAACTAACAGTCCATTCTGAGATTCCGATAGGCATTGATACGGCTTGGGATAATGTAAAAACCCCAGGCTTATTAGAGTTTGTTGCAAAGGGTATGATAAAATTCAAATCGGTAAATGGTGATTTTCCAAAACAATGGGAGGTCGGACAAACATATGGATTTGAGACGCGTGTATTTGGATTCATTCCTTTCGGAGGTATTCACCATCTCTTTATCGATAAAATTGACAATATTAATTATATGCTATCTACCAAAGAATGGGATAGCGGTGCAAAAGTTTGGAATCATCTTATAACAATTAGAAAGTTGGGTGATGGCAAAATTTATTATGAAGATTCAATTATAATTTACGGGGGAATGATGACCGGATTTATTACTGCTTTTGCTAAGAGGTTTTATAAACATCGCCAAAAACGATGGCAGATAGTCGCTCAAGAGAATCTTAAATTTTGGGTATAATTAACCATTTCCTGCCAAATTGATCAGAAGTTGCCCCTTTTGTTTCTAATAGTCCTAAGCTCAACCAAAGAAGATGGCTGCAACTTTCCACTTATTAACTGAGCAATAATGATAAAAAGGTTATATTTGTATAGTCTAAGATTTTTTATGTTTTATGTATAAGCTATCTCAATTCCTTAAAAAGTACCGAAATGAAGTCATCGTGGGTGTACTTGTATTTCTCTTTTTGATTTTCAGAGATGTAATTAAGTCTTTCTTGTAAAATTGCGGGAGGTTATGCCCTTGATTTTCTGATATGAGAATAAATTTATGTTGAATAAAAAAAGTGGAGATCAAAACCCACTATAAAAGCACAAGGCGTAATCCGAAAAGCCTTATGAGTAGGAATAATTGAAAAATATTAAAATGAAAAATGTAAATACAATTTTTTGTGCAATTATGTTAGGGTCCCTAATATTCACAAGTTGTGGAGAAAATTCAAAAAAAGAAAAATCCGATTCTACAATGAATGAAAAAGAATCAATAGTTGACGTTGATACAAATAAGATTTCCGAGCCATCAGTTAAGATTTCCGAGCCATCAGTGTCTGTTCCAACCATAAAAATAGGGCAACAAGAATGGATGACTGATGACATAAACTCTTCAGTTTACAACAATGGTGATCCAATCAATGAGGCAAAAAGCGAAAAACAATGGATAGATTATGGAAATAAAAAAATAGGTTGCTATCGCAAGTTGAACAATGGAACTTATCTTTATAATTCTTTTGCTGTCAATGATAATAGAGGAATAATACCCAATGGGTTTATTTTACCAACTTATGTTCAATTTAATCAATTATTAAAATTATTAGGTGGTGGTGATGCTCAATCAGGCAAAGCCACTAAATCAATGGCGACTTATCCAATTTATATAGAAGATTGGGTTGGCGATCAAGACACAGGGGGGCTTGAAGAAGTTGAAATAAAAACTAATGGTAACTCTAAGTTCAATGCAAAAAAAGGTGGATTTGTTTATGATTTTGGCATAACAGTAGAAGGCAATTGCTCCTATTGGTGGACTGCATCATCCGAAGGCGCAAATATCATCGTTTTGGATATTGGTTATTGTTCACAAGATCTGGGTGGAGGGAAAGGTAGTTACGCAAAAACTTATGGTTTTGCAGTGCGAGGTTTAAAGAAATAAAAACAGCCCATAACAGCACCTATAAGAAATTGGTGGTTCAGTGGTGGCAGACGGTTTTTTTCCGAAATCGCCAATTTTTTGTAGCTGTAAACCGTTATTGGCAAGTTCATAACCTACATAAACAAAATTTAATATCATGAAAAACTAATCGAAAATGTTTTGTAGTGTTGTACTTAAATAATGGAGTTCAGAGACCATTTTAAAAACGGGGCGTAACTGAAAAGCCTTAAGAGTAGGATGAAATTAAATATTAAAAAAAAATGAAAAAAGTAATGATGGTTATCATAGCATTTTCTTTTGCTTCGATGACAATGTTAAGTTGCACACAAAAGCCAGAAGATATAAAGCTTTCTGATTTGAAAACTGCCTGCGACTTTGTAAGTGCGATGGGAAAAATTGCCGATGCTCAAATAAAAAATGACAAGGATTCTAATGCAAGTATAGAAAAAGGGACATGGTCTGAAGAAAGTTCAAAAAACGCTAATGCTTATCGTGAAGTTTTAAAAAATAAATTACAGGAAATTACTGAAGCAGCAGGAAAAAAATATACTGAGATAGAGGCAAAGGAATGTCCTGATTTTCAAATGTTGGAGAAAAAATTTAAAGATTCAGGACTTCCACCATACACAAATAAATGGTTTCCAATTTGGGAAAAATAAAATGTGTTGATTATATGAATACAAGACAGTTTTTATTTATTATTCACAGACAATTAAGTAAATAGACTTTAAATAATACGATTTAACGGACTTTTTTATATTGAATTGGAATATTTAAGCAGAGTAAAATACTTTGTCTGAACTGGTTTTTGGT
This sequence comes from Daejeonella sp., assembly GCA_044341405.1. GTDB lineage: Bacteria > Bacteroidota > Bacteroidia > Sphingobacteriales > Sphingobacteriaceae > Daejeonella. Next base: position 6,996 of record JBIIRT010000119.1, read on the forward strand.
ACCTTTCAGATGTAATTTATTAGTATATAAATCCTAATTCTAAGTATAGTTTTTGAATGAATCCATTAGAAAAGAATAAAATTATTTGTATTGTCTAATGAAAACTTACATCTAAAATAACTGCAAATCATGATTATGAAATTTTTTTTATTAATACCCTTGTTATTTATCTGTCAAGTGGTCACAGGACAAGATAATAATGCTAAAATAATAGGAAATCCCCTTAAAATAGAAAATATTGAGGTCCCACAGGATAGTCAACATGCAGCCAATCTTGAGGTTGCACAGTATGATTTTCCTAATCCAATGAATTGGGATACTGCTAAAAAAATTTGTGGAACATTAGGTAAAGGTTGGAGATTACCAACTAAAGATGAATTGAAAACGTTATTTCAGAACAGGGAAAAAATTGGCGGTTTTGAGGAAAGAGGCTATTGGAGTTCTACGGAGGGCGCCAGCTACGGCGCGTGGTACCAGTCGTTCTACGATGGGAGTCAGGACACCAACGTCAAGGGAGAAGAAAAATTAGTTCGCGCCATTAGGGCTTTTTAAAATATAGCTAAATACAACAATTAACCTTTTACCAACCCAGTGCCTAACAGCACTGGGTTTTTTATTTAAACCCCCATGAAAACAGAAACATTATCAGATATTAAAGTGATATATAATTATAAAATGGTTGTAAAAGAATCAGTTATCGGGTGTTGAATCAATAGGTGCTGTATTATTTCCAGCTGATAATTATTTAATTTTTAATATGTCTTTGAATACGCGTAAATTGTCCCAAACTTTATTAAAAAGTTCTTATTTTTTTCAATAGTGTTCACAAGCATTTATAAAACATTTAAGTAAAAACATCAAAAAAATTAAAGTATTAAGAATGAAGCAAATAAATCTAAAAATAGCAGTTATCTTAATCTCTAGTTTTACACTATTTTCCTTTGCTAGTAATAGAAAAAGCTATCAAACCGAATGTATCTCAATGGAAATGGATGGCTATATCACTCTCAAAATATGGGATTCCAAAAAAGGTGTAAAATATACTTCAGAACAATCCCGTAAAGATGCAATTCATGCTATTCTATATTCTGGAATAGCTGGAAGTAAGGGTTGTACTACACTATCTCCATTATTAAGTAAAATGGAAGCTCAAGAGAATTTTAAAAATATTGAAAAGGGTTTTTTTTCTAAAAAAGGCAAATGGACAATGTTTAC
>JBIIRT010000030.1:0-28757 GCA_044341405.1 Daejeonella sp.
ATGGCGGGCTGCAAATGTATACATTAAATATGCCCTAAACAACAATCAAACACAATTAATCCAATCCATAAACCTAAGTCTCTGGTAACAAGCAGGAAAAATTATTAAATGATCTGTCAATAGACGGCAATATCAAGTATTCCCTTATTTTTGGGACAATTATGAGTAACAAACTTCCACCCGCTTTTATCCGGTCTTTAATCGAACAGTATAATATTGAAGAGGAAGAATTTATCTCATCTCATGAAAACGGTGAACAGCTTACGTCTGTCAGAATCAACGCCTTTAAACCTTCGGATTTATTCAATTCTAAAGAACAGGTGCCATGGTGCGAAAATGGAAGGTATTTGAAAGAAAGACCTTCATTTACTGCCGACCCTCTTTTTCATGCAGGCTGCTATTATGTACAGGAAGCATCTTCGATGTTCCTTGAACAGGTACTTAAACACTCTGCAGACCTTTCTAAAAACCTCAGAGTACTCGATCTATGTGCTGCTCCAGGCGGAAAAAGTACCTTGATCAGTTCGCTGCTTAATAAAAATAGTTTATTACTTGCCAATGAGATCATCAAAACACGGGTACCTGTGTTGTCTGATAACCTAAGCAAATGGGGACCTGAGAATAATTATGTCAGTAACAATGATCCTAAAGATTTTAAGCGACTAGAAGGCTATTTCGATGTAATTGTAGCAGATGCACCCTGTTCAGGTTCCGGAATGTTCAGAAAGGATCCGGCAGCGATTAATGAATGGTCAGAAAATGTGGTAGACTTATGTAGCCAGCGGCAGAAGCGAATACTAGCTGATGTTTATCCAGCATTAAAACAAAACGGGATACTGATCTACTCCACCTGCTCCTATTCAAAACAGGAAAACGAAGAAATTTCCGACTGGCTCTGCGAAGAGTTTGATGTCGAATCCATTCCTATCCCTCTAAAAACTGAATGGGGTATTCTTGAGACCCTGTCAGATCAGCACAAATGCTTTGGGTACCGTTTTTATCCTCATAAAGTGAAAGGAGAAGGTTTCTTTATTGCAGCCTTCCGTAAAAACGAATTAACCGCCAACCCGCACATTAAAAGAGCAAAAGAAAACTCTGTAAACCAAAAAAGTGAAGATCTGATTAGAAGATGGATTAAACATACTGAGGATATCAAAATAGTTAATCTGAATGATGAATATTTTGTGATTCCGGCTGCACATGAAGCAGATCTGCAATATTTACAATCCAATCTCTATTTAAAAAAATCAGGGGTAAGAATCGGAAAGATAATGGGCAAAGACCTGGTTCCCAATCATGAACTTGCAATCAGCCTCATCGTTGGTTCTGAATTGCCAAAACTTAATCTGACCCGGGAACAATCCATTTCCTATCTAAAACGTGATGAACTCAGGATACAGACAGACATCCGGGGCTGGGCAATGATGTGTTTTGAAGGTCATCCCTTGGGATGGGCTAAGATTTTGGATAATCGTCTAAATAATTACTTCCCCAAAGAAATCCGGATTACTAATCCAAATGTAGTTTAAGGAATTTAAAAGGTAATTCTTATAAAGGTGTTCAAAATAATGAAGAATGAATTAAAACGGTTATAACTCGTCAGGTAAGGCTCTGGAAACGCAATAATTTGATTTTGGAAAGCAATACCTGCGTATTATAGGTTATTTCAGTCCTTTCCTTCAGAGTTATCCGGCAAGAAATCGCGTTCTATTTCAAATTACCATGAGCCGGAAGCTACCTCCTCCGGCAAGGTTTATTTTACCCAGAGCTGTTTTTCATTGGGACGGGCAGCCCGGTGCTGCTATTAATATCATTATTTAAAGATTGGCTCCCGCCTTCGCGGGAATGACAAAATTTATTGGGGGCAGGTAGATTCCAGCCTTCGCTGGAATCGGATCAGTTTTATTAATTACCTTTCAAGAACCAATCCACAAGGAACAATAAATGAGTTAATGAGCTAAATCATTTATTTAATGGTTCCATATTGCGATTCCAGCGGAGGCTGGAATCTCCTTCACACTACTTACGCTTGTCATCTTATAAAACCGGATCTCGCGAAAGCGAGAACCTCGATTAACAACTTTTACAAAGTAAGATCAACTAATTGGGAACCACACAAATATTCCACAAGAAATTTTAATCAAAAAAGCCTAAGCAGACTCTTAAATAAAATGACATTAAACTTCCGCTAGCAAGGTAGTACCGAAGAGTCCCAAGCCTAATTCTAAAACAATAGAATATTATTAGATAACCCTAGCCCACCTAGTTTTTATAGTAAACTCCAATTATCAGTATTGTCCTGTAGAAAGCATTACTAAAGTACAAGCCTCGGTGCATTCTATCCCATTAGCCTTAGCCAGCTCCTCCAGTTCAGGGTTTTCTGTTCCAGGATTGAAAATAATACGTTTGGGTTTAGACTTTAAAATGTAGTCATAATATTCAGACTGGTTCTTTGGTCCCAGGTATAATGTAATGGTATCTAGATCTGTATGAATAAGTTCGGGCTTCTCAATAGTAACTCCTGCAACCTCCCCTGCTTTTAAACCTACATTTATAATCGGATGTCCCTGGGATACAAGACGGTGAGCGGCAAGATAGGCATAACGGGAAGGATTGGTACTTGCACCAAGGATAAGGGTCTTTTTCATTTCAATGTTGATAATTTATAAGATTAATGTATACAGTATCATATTAAAAATTGAGCTTATTTTGATCGGTTGCAGGATAGTTTCGGTTTAACAGCACGTCTTGGCGGTCTTAAACCCGGCTGCAGCGGATACCAGCCTGAGCTTAAGGCCTGTGGGGTATGAGTGGAAGACGGGGCTTCCATTAAAAATTGCAAAACAGCATATTTCCAAACCTTAAACATCTTAAAACCCCAGCAAAAACTATCATAAGCGTTTTTATAAAACCTCAAAATCAAATTAATTTATGTCCCTGAAAACCGCATCTGCACAATTCATACCATCAATTGCAGCAGAAACAATCCCACCGGCATAACCAGCACCCTCTCCACAAGGGTATAAACCTGCCAGGTGGGGGTGTTGCAATGATTCTTTAACACGTGGTATTCTGACCGGAGAAGAGGTTCGTGATTCAACCCCAACCAAAATTGCCTCATTAGTATAATAACCATTCATTTTCTTCCCAAATAAAGGAAGAGCCTTCTGAAGCCGTTTAAAAATGAATTCAGGAAGCACAGATCTAAGATCTGAACTTTTTGTGCCAGGAATATATGAATTGATTGGCAGATCAGTTGAAAGTTTGTTATTTACAAAATCGATCATCCTTTGCGCCGGAGCTACCAAATTTCCTCCACCGGCATGGAAAGCTAATTTTTCTATTCCCGACTGAAACTTTAACATGCTCAAAGCATCATCTGAACTACCAGCAACATCTTCCATATTAATCTGGACTACTGTCCCCGAATTTGCAAAAGGATTATTACGCTTCGAAGGCGACCAGCCATTGACTACAATTTCATTTTGATCAGTTGAACATGGTGCTATTATTCCACCCGGACACATACAGAACGAAAATACCCCTCGGCCATTTACCTGCTCAACCATACTATAATAGGATGGCGGGAGATAAGGCCCCCGATCAATGCAATGGTATTGTGCCTGATCGATAATCTCCTGAGGGTGTTCTATCCTTACACCAAGGGCAAAGGCTTTGGCTTCCATCAAAACCTGATGTTTGTCGAGAAGGTAATAAATATCCCTTGCCGAGTGGCCGGTAGCTAGAATTACATGGTCAGCTTCAAACTTCTTATCTCCAGCCAGCACTCCATTCAATTTCTTTGCACTGATTAAAAGATCTGTAATCCGGCACTCAAAATGAATCTCTCCACCGGCATTTAATATGCTGTCGCGGATGGAAGTAATGATACTGGGGAGCTTATTGGTACCAATATGCGGACGGGCATCCATTAAAATATCTTCTGTTGCGCCATGAGCAACAAATGCTTTCAGAACATAGTTGACGTCACCACGTTTATTGGATCTGGTGTAAAGTTTTCCATCTGAATAGGTTCCAGCTCCACCTTCCCCAAAACAATAGTTAGAATCGGGATCGATACGACCCTCCCTGTTGATTAAGGCAAGATCCCTACGTCTTAATTTAACGTCTTTACCACGTTCCAAAATAATAGGTTTTAGTCCGAGTTCAATACATCTGATGGCAGCGAATAATCCGGCCGGACCAGCACCAATGATTAAAACCGCCCTTTTGTCGCTGACATTTTGATATTTAACGGTAAAAATTTCAGGTTCAGGGAGTTGGTCAATAAAAACATTAACCTTTAGCCTGAAAACAACTTTACGGCCTCGGGCATCGATAGAACGCTTTAGAATTCGGACTATTACAATACGTTCATTAGTGATATTGAGCGACTTACGGGCTTGATCTCTGATAAAGTCTTCATCATTTGAATGTTCTGGAGCAAGAACTAATTCAATCTCTTTGATCATATTTTTTGCCAGGTATTATCCTAGATTTGTAACAAAGGTATGAAATTTGATTCCTATAATGTAAATTTATAGATTAAGTAAAATCAAAAATCAATTATGAAAAGAATAGCATTAAATATCGTTGCATTTTTCGCAGTGCTTTCATTAAGCTCTTGCGGATACAATAGCATGGTGAAGCTCGATGAGCAGGTTACTTCTCAGTGGGCACAGGTTGAAAATGTGTATCAAAGAAGGGTAGATCTTATTCCTAATTTAGTTTCCAGCGTAAAAGGGGCAGCAAATTTTGAAAAAGAGACCTTAACACAAGTTATTGAAGCAAGGTCAAAAGCCACCTCAATAAATGTTGATCCCACAAAACTAACACCTGAGTCTATTGCACAATTTCAGGCTGCACAGGGTCAACTTGGTCAGTCATTAGGTAGATTACTGGCAACGGTAGAAGCTTATCCTGAATTAAAGGCAAACCAGAATTTCCTTGAACTTCAGGCACAGCTTGAAGGAACTGAAAACCGCATTACTGTAGAGCGTCAAAAGTTCAATACAGTAACGCAAGAGTACAATTCTACGATTAGAACTTTCCCAAATAACCTGACAGCAGGTATGTTTGGTTTCAAGGCTAAAGGATACTTCCAAGCAGAAGCAGGTGCAAATAAAGCACCAAAGGTTGAATTCTAAATTGCCTTTCGCATCTATATTTTTAACTGATCGCCGGGAATTTATTTCCGGCGATTTAAATTAAGGCCATGTCAATTTTTACTGAAAAAGAGCAAGAGCAAATCAGCGAAACAGTTGAAGCAGCTGAACGCTATACTTCCGGCGAAATCCGCATTTGTGTTGAGAAAACTTGCAGTGAGCCGGTTTTGGATCGTGCAGCTAATTATTTCCACAAGCTTGGGATGAATAAAACAGCTCAAAGAAATGGTGTATTAATTTACATTGCAACAAATGACCATCAATTTGCCATTATTGGGGATGCGGGAATAAATAAACAGGTTCCTCGTGATTTCTGGGATAGCACCAAGGAAGCAATGTTAAGCCATTTTAAAAATGGGGATCTTACCTCAGGCATCATCACGGGAGTAAAACTGGCAGGTAAACAACTTCAAACTTATTTTCCATATGTTGATGGCGATGTGAATGAATTGCCTAACGACATATCTTATGGTGATGGTAAATAATGGTTTTGAAAAAATATAAGAAGCATCAAATGAAATTTAGATATCTATTCCCAACGATTATTCTGGTCTTTTTAAGTCTGGCGCTTCGCGCACAAACATTTCCGGAAAAGCCAAATAGGCTGGTAAACGACTATACCCAAACGCTTTCCCAAGATCAGATTAATCAGCTAGAGCAAAAACTAGTTGCATTTGATGACTCAACTTCAACTCAGATAGCTGTTGTTCTGATAAAGTCACTTGAAGGATTCGACATAGCGGATTACGGAGTACGGCTGGCTGAAAACTGGGGTATTGGCGGGGCAAAAAACAATAATGGAGTTTTACTGCTGGTGTCCCTTGGCGACAGAAAAGTAACCATACAAACCGGCTATGGTGTTGAAGGTGCTTTGCCTGACGCCATAACCAAGAGGATTATTAACAGAGAGATCACACCCAATTTTAAATCGGGAGATTACTTTGCGGGTCTGGATCAGGGGACAAGCGCTATTATTTCATTCACTAAAGGTGAATATAAAAACGATGCTCCAAGAGAAGGTGTAAAGAAGAAAAGTTCCGGATTTGTTTTTGTAATTATCATGATCATAATCATCCTTCTTGCAATCAAAAAAGGTGGAGGTGGTGGAAGTGAGGTGATCGGCGGACGTGGCAGTGCCAGTCCGTTCTGGTGGTTATTAATGGGCTCACAATTGGGCAGAGGTAGCGGTGGTGGATTTGGTGGTTTTTCTGGCGGTGGTGATGGATTTGGTGGCGGTGGTGGCGGATTTGGCGGATTCGGTGGAGGAAGCTTTGGTGGGGGTGGATCAAGTGGAAGCTGGTAAGTTAAGCGGAAAGCCGAAAGCTGAAAGCGGAAAGCCGAAAGCTAAAAAAAGAATAGAAAATGAGCCATCTTAATTGGAAAAAGATCTCAAGTAAATATATTATTCAAAAAAATTGGGCTACTCTGCGGGTTGATACCTGCAGCATGCCTGATGGCACTATTATACCTGAATATTATGTCCTTGAGTATCCCAACTGGGTTAACGCGGTTGCAATTACAGAAGACAGTCAAGTTATACTAATACGACAATATCGGCATGCTGCCGAAGAGGTAGTTCTCGAACTTCCGGGTGGTTGTATGGAAGAAAATGAAATTCCGGAAAATGCTCTGAGAAGGGAATTACTTGAAGAAACGGGTTATGAATTTGAGGAGGTTGAATTCCTTTGTGAACTCTATGCTAATCCGGCAACAGCAAAAAATAAAACCTTTTGTTTTATTGCCAAAGGAGGCAAGCGGGTTGCTGAACAAAAACTAGACAAAGGCGAAGAAATTGATATTGAACTGGTTAGTCCTGAGAAATTAAAGGAGCTTGTTTTAAGCAATGGCTTCGGACAATCATTGCATACCAGCGGAATTTTCTATGCTCTTTTTCAACTCGGATTAATATCCTAATCAGGCAGTGCAAAGGCAACATAGCTATCACCGGATTTTACACCCAATTTTCCTCCGCCACAGGCAATTACGAGAAATTGTTTTCCATTGATCATATAAGTCGCGGGGCTTGCGAAACCTGCCGCTGGCAGTTTCGACTCCCACACCATTTTTCCTGAATTTTTATCAAATGCCCTGATCTTTTCATCGGGTGTTGCTGCAATAAATACGAGGCCACCTTTAGTAACTACCGGTCCCCCATAATTTCGTGATCCGGTTATGCCCAATCCTCTTTTAACCAATTCTGCATACTCACCCAATGGTACTTTCCAAAGCAGTTTTCCACTATTGAGGTCCACAGCATTCAATGTACCCCAAGGTGGTTTGATGCCGGGATAGCCATCCTTATCTACAAAGCGGTCGTAGCCTTTCATGACATAGGGAATCTGGCTCTTCCTGTAAACCATTGTCGGGGAGGCAGAATCTATTTTTTTAGTAATAACTTCAGTCCTGCTTAAATACTCAACTAAATTTTCCCTTTCTGATTGAGGTATATGTTTGAATGCAGGCATCCTATTCCGGCCTTGTTGAATGATCTGTCTAATCTGCTCCACCTTATACTTCTTATTAACGTTCAATAAAGAAGGATATTCCGTACCACTGCCTTTCAGTTCAGCACCATGACAACTGATACAATATCGATTATAAACTGCTCTACCTGGAGTGATTCCAGTTCTTTCTGTTTGAGGAGCATCAAGCATTACCTGTGTAGAAGGAACTTCATTACTATTGACATAAAGAATCTTTGTTTCCATATCGACGGCAGCACCGCCCCATTCACCACCTCCTCCAAAGTCAGGAAAAATCCAGTTGCCCTCCTTGCTTGGCGGACTAAACTGTGTACTGTTTTTAATCAGACCATATCTTTCCATTAATTCCTTATGTGTTTCGGGGCTAAGATCACTTACATCTTCAGGTCCAAATTTCTGTCTGGAAAAAGACTCAGGGAGTGTTGGAATTGGCTGTGTCGGCCATGGTTTTTCTCCCGGCAATGCATCCTGAGGGACCGGAACTTCGGGTATCGGGAAAACTGGTTTACCGTTGGTTCGGTCAAGCAAATAGATGTAGCCTTGTTTGGTAATTTGAGCGAGTGCATCAATCTTCTTACCCTTATGATTTATTGTAATAAGATTTGGGGCGGCAGGAAGATCACGATCCCAAAGATCATGATGTACTACCTGATAATGCCAGATATACTTTCCAGTTGATGCATCCAAGGCAATAATACTATTGGCAAACAGATTTGAGCCTTTGCGGGTACCTCCATAAAAATCAGGAGAGGCTGTACCGGTCGGTACATAAACCACTCCGCGTTCTTCATCAAGTGACATACCTGTCCAGTTATTTGCGCCTCCTATATTTTTCCAGGCATCCCTATCCTCCCAACTATCATATCCAAATTCACCAGGCTGGGGAATAGTATGAAAAATCCATTTACGTTTTCCTGTTTTTACATCAAATGCTCTCACATGGCCAGGCAAAGCATCCGCATCTTCCGAAAGACTCATTCCTATGATGACCAGATCATTGAAAATCACCCCGGGAGTTTTCAAGATCAAAGAGCCATCCTGTGATTCGGGGATATCAAGACCCTCTTTCAATTCAATTGATCCATTCATGCCAAACTCTTTTACAGGACTGCCATCTGTTGCATTTACGGCATAAAGTCTGGAGGCAGCCCCATAAAAAATCCGTTTATCATTGCCCTTTTCATCTTCCCAATACATCAGTCCGCGGTTTATTCCAAATCCAATTTCTTCAGCAGAGTTTGTATTCGGATCAAAAACCCATTTTTGTTTCCCGGTGGCCGGATCCAAAGCAAATAGTTTCATTTTTGAGCTTGTAAGATATAATGTCCCTTCGATTACGATGGGATTGCATTGCATCTCACTACGGTTAGCGGTGTCTTTATCACCCGTATTAAAAATCCAGGCCTCTTTTAAATTTGCAACATTATCTAAATTTATTTGATCAATAGAAGAATAGCGGTTAGCATCTTTGGTCCCTCCGTAACTAGTCCATGCCGAGTAATCATTTTCCCCTGAATCAGAGCAAGAATTGAATACCATACTAATAAGAATAAATAGAACTAAGAGTTTTGATTGAATTGCTTTCACTGGACTATTGCTAGGGGTTAATTCATCAAGCAATTAAAGGATTTAAGTGAACAAAAGCAAGGATAAGAAAAGATTGAATGAGTAGAGAATATGAAATGTTTGGGAGGGATAGGATTAGGGCTAATTAACAGAAGGTGAATATTAGATTCAACATGATAATTATCAAGTGGTCGGTGATAACACCAACCACAGAGAAACCTGTTCTATTTCAAATTTCGGATAGCCGGAAGCTTATCCTTCCGGCAAGGTTTAACTTACCTAGAGCAGTATTTCATAGGAACGGGCAAACCGGTAGAATGACAATCTGTTAGTTGAAATTAACCTTGCAATGAGGATTACAATATCTAAATGAATGAGTTTAAATAGTTACAGAAGAATTGCTAAACAAAAAGCTCTAGCTCATTTTCAGTTTTTTCTGAATATCAGCAACGTAACCTTTGAATTTTTTATCCGTATCGATCAGATCATCAACAGTCTGGCATGCATAAATCACTGTAGAATGGTCGCGACCACCAAAGAAAGCACCGATTGATTTAAGAGATGTTTTGGTATGCAATTTGGCGAGATACATAGAAATCTGTCTGGCCTGAACAATTTCACGTTTTCTTGTTTTGGATTTAACCATTTCAATAGGAACTTCGAAATACTCACAAACCAGTTTTTGAATATATTCCATTGAAATCTCCTTACTTGAATTCTTGATGAAATTCTTAAGCATGGATTTAGCAAGATTCAGGTCAATTTCTTTTTTATTTAAGGTAGACTGTGCAAGCAGGGAAACCATAGCTCCTTCAAGTTCACGAACATTGTTGTCAATATTATGAGCAACATATTCAATTACTTCAGAAGGAAGTTCAATACCATCAGAATACATCTTTTTGTTCAGGATTGCCATACGGGTTTCCAGATCAGGAATCTGAAGATCTGCTGATAAGCCCCATTTAAAACGGGACAATAATCTTTCTTCTAATCCTGAAAGATCTTTTGGTGCTTTGTCTGAGGTAATGATCAGCTGCTTTCCTGATTGATGTAAATGATTGAAAATATGGAAGAAAATATCCTGTGTCTTTTCCTTACCGGCAAAATTATGAACATCGTCCATAATCAGAACATCCATTGCCTGATAGAAATTCACAAAATCATTAATATTATTATTCTTAAGCGCATCTACAAACTGCTGGGTAAACTTTTCGCAAGAAACATAAAGTACTAGTTTATCTGTAAGCGAACGTTTGATCTCGTTACCAATAGCCTGTGCAAGATGGGTTTTCCCAAGACCAACTCCGCCATAAATCATGAGCGGATTAAATGAGGTACCTCCAGGCTTTCCGGCAACTGCATAGCCGGCAGAGCGGGCAAGTCTGTTGCAATCTCCTTCAATAAAATTTTCAAAAGTGTAATTTTGATTTAATTGAGGATCTACCTGTAATTTTTTTAATCCCGGAATCACAAAAGGATTTTTGATATCCTTGTTCAGAGAGATAGGCATTGGCATCGACTGATTTTTCCCTTCAGCGCCATTACCATTTGAAGGCATATTCGTGGTGTATGGAATATTGGTAGAGGACTTTTCAACGACGATATTATATTCCAGTCTTCCTTCTTCACCTAACTGTTTTTTTACAGTTTTTCTGAGCAAACCGACATAATGCTCCTCTAGCCACTCATAAAAGAATAAACTTGGCACTTGTATAGTTAACACATTACCATCAAGACGCAAGGCTTTTATCGGCTCAAACCAAGTTTTAAAACTCTGAGCCGGGATGTTATCCTTTATAATCAGGAGGCAATTATTCCATACATGTGTACTAGTTTTTTCCATACAATTTTATTAATAATCTGATTTCCAGTTGATGCCGAAAGAAATGTTGGTAACTCTTTGGAGGATCGAATATTCGGAAAAAAATTGGATTATAAAACTAATTTTTAAAATAAGTTTTAACATTCTGATAAACAGAATAATACATTAATTTAACACAGGTATTACGAGACTAAAATAGTAGTTATTTGACAGAAAAAACATTTCAACATCCATCCAAAAAGATGGGCAGCAAAAATTTATTTAATTATTCATTATTAAAACAATTTAGGGAATGACTTAAAATACGGTAATGAGCAATTAATTTATATTTTACGTTGAATAATCTGATCTAATATTCTCCAAATTCCCGACGAAAGGTATCAGCAATTTCACCCAGTGTGGCATAAACTTCAACTGCTTTAATTATAAAAGGCATTGTATTCAGTCCGTTTTTAACTGAACTGCTGAGTTCAAGCAGTGCATTATCAACAGCTAAGGCATCACGATCGGCCTTTAGTTGTATCAATTTATCTATCTGGACTTTACGAATAGAGTCATCAACTCTGAACCCTTCAGGCTTAACTCCCTCTTCATCTATGTATTTATTAACGCCTACCAGAATACTTTCACCACTTTCAATTTCATTCTGATATTGATAAGCCGAGGCAGCAATTTCATTCTGAATATACCCTTCTTCTATAGCAGCAACTGATCCCCCCTTTGAATCAATAATATCAATGTATCTCCAGGCGGCTGCTTCAACCTCATCAGTAAGTGCTTCAACAAAGAAGGAGCCTGCCAATGGATCGACAGTATCAGTTACACCGCTTTCAAATGCAATGATCTGCTGGGTACGAAGTGCAACCTTTGCTGCCGCCTCTGTGGGCAATGAAAGCGCCTCATCATAGCCATTGGTATGAAGTGACTGCGTTCCGCCCAGTACAGCTGCCATTGCCTGATTACTTACCCTGATTACATTATTAAGGGGCTGCTGGGCGGTCAAGGTTGAGCCTCCAGTCTGCGTATGAAAACGGAGTTTTTGTGCTGCAGGATCAGTTGCCCCAAGACTCTGAGTCAATTTTGCCCACATTCTGCGCGCCGCCCTGAATTTTGCAATCTCTTCAAAAAAATTATTGTGGCAATTGAAAAAGAAAGAAAGCCGCTTAGCAAATACATTGATATCTAAGCCCTTTTGCATCGCTGCCTGAAGATAAGCTTTGCCATTTGCCAAAGTAAATGCTAATTCCTGCACGGCAGTAGAACCTGCCTCTCTAATATGATATCCCGAAATAGAAATAGTATTCCACTTTGGAAGCTCCACACTACAAAATTCAAATATATCTGTGATTAATCGCATGGAAGCTTTTGGGGGATAAATATATGTACCCCTTGCAGCATATTCTTTCAATATATCATTCTGAATAGTTCCGGATATCAGCTTTAAATCAGCACCCTGCTTCTTTGCCAGACATATGTACATGGCCAGCAAGATTGGTGCAGTTGCATTGATGGTCATAGAGCTGCTAACCTTTTGAAGGTCGATCCCATCAAAAAGTATCTCCATATCTTTCAAGGAGTCTATTGCAACTCCCACTTTGCCAACTTCTCCTTCAGACATCATATGATCTGAGTCGTAACCAATTTGAGTGGGAAGATCAAAAGCAACAGAAAGCCCTGTAGTTCCTTGAGATAAAAGATAATGGTACCGTTTATTTGATTCTGAAGCAGTAGAAAACCCAGCATATTGCCTCATTGTCCACATTTTACCGCGATACATATCATTTTGAATACCACGTGTAAAGGGAAATTTGCCGGGAAGTTCAATACTTTTTGATTCAGTATAGACTTCCTTTATTTCAATTCCGGAGCTTGTTTTAATTGTCTTCTCACTCATTCAGTTAAAATATAGCCTGCATATCACCCTTCACTATCTGCAATGCCAGTTCATAAGGATTTTCGGTTTCCAGATTAGCCAAATGACTAAGCACAGACCTGCTTAAATCAACTGATGAGGCATTTTCAGGTAATGCCTTCACTGCACTGTTAATCATACTGATGGTATCTTCCTTAACTTTTTTGACCGTTTTCCAGGCACTATCGCTAACGTAAATCTGCTGCGAGATATTATGCTGATACTCTGCTCTGATATCTGAAATAATTAAACCCTGCATATCAAGAGCACTCATACCAGGTACATGAAGACGAATCAACATACTCTCTGGATTAATTCTTTCAAGAAATAAAACGGTTCTTTCGTATGCCTGGAGTCTGAGCGGAAGCGTGTATTTTAATCCAGCCTTTTCAAGTTCCATTCGCTGGAAATTAAACATTTCGCTGAGGTAATTTTTAATTACAAACCATCCTGTGAAGAATACAATAAGTCCTGCAAATGCATATTTCAGCAGATCAAGTATAAATTCAGTTTCATTCATTTCTATACGATTGTTAACAGATGGTCAAAATGCCAATTGTCAAAACAAAAGTGAGCAATTTCATGTATATTTGTATAAGATTTTAAAAGAAATATGAGCACAGAAATCGCTAATCTTACTGCACCGGTCACATTGACAGATGGTGCTAAAAAAGAAATCATAAAGCTTATTCAACAACAGGAATTAGGAGAAGACTATGGATTACGTCTTGGCGTTGAAGGCGGAGGGTGTGCTGGAATGAATTATGTACTCGGGTTTGATCAGCAAAAAGATGGTGATCAGGAGTATTTTATAGATAACATTAGAGTATTTATGCACAAAGCACATGGATTATATTTAGCAGGAATGGAAGTAGATTTCAAGGACGGACTGAATGCCCGCGGCTTCACTTTCAGTAATCCAAATGCAAGCAGCACCTGTGGCTGTGGCACTTCATTTTCGGTTTAAGAAAAAATTTGTAACATTTCATAAAGTCCTGCTGTCAAACCAGCAGGACTTTTTATATTTATACTATGGCAACAAAAATGAGTTATTCTGAAAATGTCAAAGTAGCTATGCAATCTGTCAAGGGTAACAAGCTAAGGACATTTTTAACTGCCATTATCATTGCAATCGGGCTAACTGCACTGGTTGGTATTTTAACATCTATTGATGCTATTGAAGGTTCACTGAATAATACCTTTTCAAGTATGGGGGCTAATTCCTTTACCATTAGAAACCGCGGTATCGGAATCCGGATAGGAGGTGGAGGACAAAGGCCAAAGCGTTATAAATCAATAGATTATAAACAAGCGACGGAATTTAAAAATAGCTTCACTTTCCCTGCAATGATCTCTGTAAATGTTTTCGCATCTTTTGCAGGTACAGTAAAATATGGCAATGAAAAAACCAACCCCAATATTTCAGTGTTGGGTGCAGATGAAAATTATATTCAATCTGCGGGATATAAACTTGCTACCGGAAGAAATTTCTCACAGGCAGAGTTAGAGTTCGGTACCAGTGTAGTGATTATTGGTGACGAAATCAAAACACGACTATTTCCCAATTTAGACCCAATTAATAGAACCATCAGCATCGGTAATAACAAATTCAGGATCATCGGCATTTTAGCAGCAAAAGGCTCCAGTGTCGGATTTGGGGGTGATAAAATATGCGTAATTCCACTTTACAGAGCCAAACAGGTGATGACTATTCAAAGTCCGTCTTATACTATTTCGGTAATGAGTGATGATCCAACTCAAATGGAATCTGCAATTGGTGAAGCCACTTCCCTGTTTAGAAATATTAGAAATCTAAAGATCGCTGACGACAACAATTTTGAAATCACAAAAAGTGATGCCATAGCTCAAACCCTGGTAGACAATTTAAAATTCGTTAGAATTGGGGGTATTGTGATTGGTGCAATTACTTTAATTGGTGCTGCAATAGCCTTAATGAACATTATGATCGTATCTGTAACTGAACGAACCCGTGAAATTGGCATTCGAAAAGCCATTGGAGCCACACCTCTTGTCATCAGACGTCAATTTCTAATTGAAGCTATCGTTATTTGTTTAATGGGAGGTATTACAGGAGTTTTTCTGGGAATTCTGATAGGTAACCTCCTCTCAATGGTTATGGGAGGTTCTTTCATTATGCCATGGGGCTGGACGATTTTGGGTTTATCCTTGTGTATTGGAGTCGGACTTGTGTCCGGACTTTATCCTGCGGTTAAAGCAAGTAAACTAGACCCGGTGGAGTCGTTGAGATACGAGTAAAACGAGCAAGGATTAAGGAGTAAAGAGCAAGGAACCAAGACAATAGGAAATTATCTCTTTCCATATTGATCTTCGTAATAAGACTGGTAGTTACCTGATGTCACATTCTGTAACCATTCCTCATTCTCAAGATACCATTCAACAGTTTTTTCCAATCCTTCTTCAAATTGCAGACTAGGTTTCCAGTCTAGGTCTTTCTGTAGCTTTGAAGAGTCAATTGCATATCTGAGATCATGGCCTGCGCGATCGGTAACGAATGTGATCAGTTTTGCTGATGTTCCTGGTGCTCTTCCAAGCTTTTCATCCATAATTTTGCAAAGCAAATGAATAAGGTTAATATTTGTCCATTCATTGTGCCCTCCTACATTATAAGTAGTTCCGCTTGATGCTTTGTGAAAGATCACATCAATTGCCCTGGCATGGTCTTCAACCCACAACCAGTCGCGTATATTTTCCCCTTTACCATAAACCGGGATAGGCTTATTATTTTTAATATTATTAATTGACAAGGGTATGAGTTTCTCGGGGAAATGAAAAGAACCATAATTATTTGAGCAATTTGAAATTACCACATCAATCCCGTAGGTATCATGGTATGATCGGACAAAATGGTCTGAGCTCGCTTTTGAAGCTGAATAAGGGCTATGAGGATCATATGCGGTTTTCTCTGTAAAAAGGCCATCCTCTCCAAGACTTCCATAAACTTCGTCGGTAGAAACATGATAAAACCTGTGTGATTTATAATCATCTTTCCATTGATGACGTGCTGAATTTAAAAGATTTACAGTTCCCACCACATTGGTCATCACAAATTCGATAGGGTTACTGATTGATCTGTCGACATGTGATTCTGCGGCAAGATGAATGACAGCATCTATTTTCTCTTCTGAAAATACTTTATCAATAAATGCAGAATCAACAATATCCCCTTTGATAAATTTATAATTGGGCTTATTCTCAATATCCTTTAAATTAAGGAGATTGCCAGCATAGGTGAGTTTATCCAAATTAATAATCTGGTATTCAGGATAGTTCGTTACAAACCTTCTGATCACATGCGATCCGATAAATCCTGCTCCTCCGGTGATTAATATTTTCTTCATTCCCAGATACTTGTAAATTCAATAAATAAATTAAATCTCTCTATAAGAAATTGACGTTTATAAAGGATATTGTTTGATGTACTTCTCCCATTCCCAGGCCGAACTCATCATCTCATTTAAACCTAATTCTGCCTTCCATTGCAAGGCTTTTTCAGCCTTGTTTACATCACCATAAATCTGCTCAATATCACCGGCTCTACGCTTTCCAATGGTATAATTTAACTTCTGGCCTGTAGCAGATTCAAAAGCATGAATAACTTCCAATACTGTATTCCCTTTACCAGTTCCAATATTATAAATATCGAAATTTGTGTCATTATGTATATTTTCCATCTGTTTGATGGCAGCGACATGTGCCTTTGCCAAATCCACAACATGAATGTAATCCCTTATACAAGTTCCATCAGGTGTATTATAATCATCTCCAAAAACAATAATATTTCCACGTTTCCCAATCGCTGCCTGAGTAATAAAAGGAACCAGATTCTGAGGAACACCAATTGGTAATTCACCAATCAACGCAGATGCATGAGCCCCAACCGGATTAAAATAACGTAATGCAATTACCTTAAGATTATCGCTAACACCTGAAACCTCCTTTAAAATTTCTTCGGCAATCTGTTTAGTATTTCCATAGGTCGATTCCGCTTTTTTGACAGGAGCCAGTTCACTTACTGGTAGAATATCCGGTTCGCCGTAAACTGTACAACTCGAAGAAAACACCAGATTCATCTTACGATTTGAACAGGAATCCAACAGGTTAATAAGGGGATAAAAATTATTCTTGTAATACTTTAGCGGCTCCCTTTCAGACTCACCAACGCTTTTGAAAGCAGCAAAATGGATTAATCCACTAAGATCTGTATGATTCTCTAAAAATTCGCTGGTTAACCTTGCATCACAAAGATCGAAATTATAAAATTCAGGCTTTACGCCGGTGATCTTCATAATCTGATCAATAATCTTCGGACTTGAATTGGAAAGATTATCAACGATAACAGGCTCATAACCAGCGTTAATAAGTTCAACAACTGTATGTGAACCAATGTATCCCGTGCCTCCGGTTACTAAAATTTTATTGCCTGACATTATTTATTGTTGTAGTAGGTGAAATCCTTATGCTGTATTTCTTGATCTGGCAATGATCTAAAGTAATCATAGGTAATCTTTAAACCTTCGGCCCGGCCCACTTTAGGTTCCCAACCCAATATTTCTTTTGCTTTTGTGATATCCGGTCGTCTCTGTTTTGGATCATCAGTAGGTAAGGTTTTAAAAATCATTTTTTGTTTAGTACCAGTTAGTTTAATGATCTCATCACCAAACTGTCTGATCGTGATTTCATCAGGGTTACCAATATTAACCGGCAGGGCATAGTCAGAGAATAATAAACGATAGATACCCTCTACAAGATCGTCAACATAACAGAATGAGCGAGTTTGAGAACCATCACCAAATACAGTTAAGTCTTCTCCTCGTAAAGCCTGTCCGATAAAAGCAGGTAATACCCTGCCGTCGTTTAACCTCATTCTTGGTCCGTAGGTATTAAATATCCTCACAATTCGGGTTTCCAAACCATGAAAGGTATGATAGGCCATAGTCATGGCCTCCTGAAAACGCTTGGCTTCGTCATAAACCCCTCTTGGACCCACGGGATTTACATTCCCCCAATATTCCTCCGGCTGTGGATTTACAGCAGGATCGCCATAAACCTCTGATGTTGAAGCAATGAGAATTCTAGATTTTTTTGAACGCGCAAGTCCGAGTAGATTATGAATTCCCAATGATCCTACTTTCAATGTTTGAATAGGAATTCTTAAATAATCAATTGGGCTCGCAGGTGATGCAAAATGAAGGATATAATCTACGTCTCCTGCTACATATACAAACTTTGAAACATCATGATTATAGAACTCAAAATTTTCAAGAGAAAAAAGATGCTCAATATTTCGGAGATCTCCGGTTATGAGATTATCCATCCCAATCACATGAAAACCTTCCTTAATAAATCGGTCACAAAGGTGAGATCCAAGAAATCCCGCAGCACCAGTTATTAAAATCCGTTTACGTCGATTCATAGTTCTACTGTTTTTCGGCCGATACTATTATAATAAAATCCGCAATCGATCATTTTTTGCAGATCATACAAATTACGGCCATCAAAAATAACTTTAGTCTTCATTAATTCTGAAATTCTGTCAAAATCAGGTGTTCTGAAAACAGACCATTCTGTAACTATCAATAAAGCCTCGGCATCATTCAAAGTATCATACTGATTAACAGCATAAGAAATTTTATCGCCAAGTTCTTTCTTTACATTAGCAATGGCCTCAGGATCAAATGCAGTGATCAAGGCACCATCTTTCAGCAGTTCTTCAATTATATAAAGTGCAGGAGCTTCACGGATATCATCAGTTTCCGGCTTAAATGCAAGACCCCAAATAGCAATTTTTTTGCCTTTAAGATTTCCATTATAGTATTTTCTGACCTTTTGAACAAGCCTGACCCGTTGAGAATCATTAACGTCCATTACAGAATTAAGAATTTTAAAATCATAATTGTTTTCAGATGCTGATTTTGCCAATGCCTGAACATCCTTAGGAAAACAACTTCCTCCATACCCTACGCCTGGGAATAAAAAACGCTTTCCTATGCGTTCATCTGATCCTATACCCTTTCTGACTGCATCAACATCTGCCCCAACAAGTTCACACAAATTGGCGATTTCGTTCATAAAGGTGATTTTAGTAGCCAGAAATGAATTTGCAGCGTACTTTGTCAGTTCAGAAGAGCGGGTATCCATAAAAATAATCGGATTCCCTTGTCTGACATAAGGACCATATAACTCTGCCATTAACTTCTGCGCTCTTAAACTTTGAGTACCAACTACTACCCTATTAGGTTTCATAAAGTCTTCAACTGCAACTCCTTCACGTAGAAACTCAGGATTTGAGACTACATCCACTTCAACAGAGGTATTTTCATTAAATACATTGATTACCCTATCTGCAGTACCAACTGGCACGGTTGATTTGGTAACGATCACTTTATAACCGGTAATGAGTTTAGCAATATCTTTGGCAGCACCGAGCACAAAACTCAAATCAGCCGCACCATCTCCATCTGGAGGTGTTGGCAATGCCAGAAATATTATTTGGGCATCCTGAATTGCATCGGCAAGAATTGTTGTAAATTTCAATCTGCCCTGTTCTATATTTCTGTGAAAAAGAATGTCTAAACCAGGCTCATAAATTGGCAATTTATACGCCTGCATCATTTTAACCTTTTCCTCATTTATATCCACACAAGTTACTGTATTGCCTGTTTCGGCGAGACAAGTACCTGTTACTAAGCCTACATATCCTGTTCCAACTACTGCTATTTTCATCTGTTTAGGAAGAAATTTATAAGATTTAACATTAACTTCGACGAAGATAAGAATTATATTCAAAATGCTTTTTCTGTACAATACAGGTATTTATTTATATACACTTTTCATCCGGATTGCTTCTTTCAATAATAAAAAAGCTGCAGCATGGATTAAAGGTAGAAAAGGTCTACTTGAATTAATTGAAAAAAATCTGGACAAAAGCAAACGCTATACCTGGTTTCATTTTGCTTCACTTGGGGAGTTTGAGCAGGGAAGTCCGGTGCTTGAACAATTAAAATCAGAGAACCCTGAATTGCCTATTGTAATTACTTTTTTCTCTCCGTCGGGATATGAAATCAGAAAGAATTATGCCCTTGCTGATTATGTATTTTACCTTCCTGTAGATACTAAAACCAACGCAGTCGAGTTTATTAGACTAATAAATCCAACGATTGCAATATTTACAAAATATGAGTACTGGTATCATTATTTTGAAGAATTATCAAAAAATAATATCCCACTTTATGTAATCTCAGGCAGATTCAGAAAAGAGCAGATCTTTTTTAAATGGTATGGAGGATTACATCGTAAAATTCTGAGTAAAGTCTCGCATTTCTTTGTGCAAAATCAGATTAGCAGTGATCTTTTAAAGGATATAGGCTATAATAATGTCACTGTGAACGGGGATACCCGCTTCGACAGAGTGATATTTAATGCTTCAAACGCTAATGAAATAAAAGTTATTGCTGATTTTACCGATGGCAATAACGTGTTTATTGGTGGTAGTACCTGGCCGGAAGATGAAAAACTGATTGTAAAATTGCTTGAAAATTATCCAGAATGGAAATTTATAGTGGCTCCACATGAAGTAAAACCTGAACGAATCAATGAAATTGCAACACTATTTCCAAATTCAGTCAGGTATTCGGAGATAAAAAATCTTCAAGTAGTACCTGATGAAACCCATAAGCAAAGCTCAAATTTTAGGGTATTGATAATAGATAATATTGGATTATTATCATCTGCATACCAATATGGAGACATTGCCTATGTAGGTGGGGGATTTGGAGCAGGTATTCACAACACCCTTGAAGCTTCAGCTTTTGGATTATCCGTTATTTTTGGACCTAATTATAAGAAATTCCCTGAGGCTATTGAACTTATTTCGATCGGTGCAGCCTATAGTATCAGAAATTACAATGACTTGGCCGACACTATGGCGACTCTAAAAAGTGATAGCAAAAGAGCGGCTATTAGTAAAGATGCAAGCGATTACATAAAAAGTCATACCGGTGCAACTCAGGCAATTCTAGATTTTATCAAAGAGAATTAATTTGACCCCCCTTTTGAAAGTCCAACCAAGGCATCAATCCAAAGAGGATGATCATTCAGACTTTCTACAAGTTGAACATGCTCACCACCTAAAGCTCTAAATTCCTCGCCATATTCAACAGTCACTTCATGAACTGTTTCTAAGCAATCTGCGACAAATGCAGGACAAAATACCAATAATCTTTTAACTCCCTTTTCTGCCAAATGCTCTATTACTTCACTAGTATAAGGTTGTACCCAAGGATCCTTGCCTAAACGCGATTGAAAACAAACCGAGTATTTATCTTCTGTCAGACCAATTTTATTTGCAATTAAACGTGCGGTATCATGACATTGAGCAGAATAACAAAATTTATTATTTTCTGTCAAGGTTGAACAACAGTCTTTTACTTTGAGACAATGTTTTTGTGAATGATCTGATTTAACAAGTTGTCTTTGGGGTAAACCATGAAAACTAAACAAAATATGATCAAATGTTTCGGGTTTATGTTTATTCCCATTATCTGCGAAGGCATTAATCATCAACTCATTATCATGAAATGAATTAACAAAAGAAATATTTGGGATAGTTTGCCATTTTCTGACCAGCTTCATCACTTTTTCAAGTACAGATCCTGTGCTTGCAGAAGCATAATGAGGAAACATTGGTATCACTCTGATATTACTAACCTGAGCATCCTTTAATTTTTTCAAGGCGCTATCAATAGAGGGGCTTTGGTAACGCATTGCAAGTTCAACCTGATATTCATCTCCCAGACGTTGTTGCAATAGTTGCTGTTGGAGTAAGCTGTAATGCATTAAAGGTGATCCGGTAGTTTCTGACCATATCTCTCTGTACAATTTAGCAGATTTTGGTCCGCGAAACGGAACAATAATACCCTTTACCAGAATGGTTCTTAAAATGGGGTTAACATCAATTACCCGTTCATCCATTAGAAATTCATCCAGGTATTTACGAACATTTGAGTTTGAGGGACTATCAGGAGTTCCCAAATTGACTAATAAAATACCTTGCTTGCTCATATGAATCTTAAAGAATGTCAAATATAGACTTAGGAATGATTTAAAGGAAATCCATATTTCTATTTGACTTTAGAAAAACATTTTAGTTCAATTCTTTAGCTTCCAGAGATTCCACCAGGGAGTTCCGGGTGAATCATGATGCTCATAATGATATCCGAAAAAATAACAGGAGAGAAAAGCTATCATATGATTTTTCTTCTGGGTACCAGACTGGTGATTATTTGTGTGTTCACCATGGTGAGGAAGCCAGGTTCCAAAATAAAACAATTGAAGGGTACTAAGTAATGAAGGTAAGACCCAAAACAATATGAGATTGACTTCAGTAACCCAAATCTTCAGTACGTTAAATATTAAAGCCATTAAAACAACCTGCCACCAGGACAAATACTCTGTAATAAAACTTATATACCATTTAATAAAATTCCCATCATTATAATCTGGATCAAGTGCCGTATGAACATACTTGTGATGTTTGTGATGCTTCTCATAAAGTCTGCTAAAAGGGAATACAGCGTATAATGCAGTACAAACTTGTCCGATGAAATTATTCAAGCCAGGATTTGGGGATACAGTACCATGCATTGCATCATGAGCTGTAATGAAAAGCCCTGTGTATAAATGCGTCTGAACCAGGATCATCAAATAAAGGAGAGGGTTCTGTGGATTTACGGTCCATAGCATCAAATTAACAATGCTAAAAAACCATAATCCGATCACTATCAGCGCAATGATTATTCCTGTATTGGACTGACTTTTAGGCATTTATCTGGCGATTAATATTTTTCAAGTACTGCCTTAACTTTTTCCATCAACCACAAAGGAGTGGAAGTAGCCCCACAAATTCCAACTGTATCGCCCGGAGAGAACATTTCTAATGATAACTCTTCTTCACTTGAAACGAAATAGGTATTCGGGTTAATACTTTTGCAAACCTCAAATAAAACTTTTCCGTTTGAAGATTTCTTTCCTGAAACAAATACTACACAATCATAGTTTATTACAAACTTCCTGAGGTCTTCATCCCTGCTTGAAACCTGTCTGCAAATAGTATCATTTGCTTTAATCTCATATCCCCGTTTAATCAGTTCGTCTTTTATCTCGTAGAATTTCGCTGTGCTTTTAGTCGTCTGGCTATATAATGTAAATTTATTTGGGAGTTCTACATCATCCAGTTCTGCAATATCCTGAAAAACAAGAGCCTCGTCATTTGTCTGACCTTGCAATCCAATTACCTCGGCATGACCATGCTTACCAAACAAAAGAACTTTTTCTTTATTATCATATGAGTTTTTAACCCGATTCTGGAGTTTTAATACAACAGGGCAGGATGCATCAATAAGGGTAATATTGTTCTCAAGCGCCAAACGGTATGTTTCAGGAGCTTCACCATGAGCCCTAATTAACACCTTCTCATTTTTAATGTTCAATAGATCTTCATGTGAAATAATCCTGAGACCCATTGCTTTTAAGCGCTTTACTTCCTCATCGTTATGCACAATGTCGCCAAGACAAAACAGATACCCGTCGTCTGCAAGAATTTCCTCGGCCATATCAATGGCATAAACCACTCCAAAACAGAACCCTGAATCCTGATCAATTGTTACCTTTAGATTATATTCCATTGTATTAACTCAATTGCTGAAGTTGAACAGATTACTAGCAAAAATACGAAAATGTTTTTCAGATGGCCCATAAATTAAGAGCAAGGAAAAAACATAGCTGAGCAAAAAGAAGTACCACTGCTGCTTTATTTTTCTTATTGAAATTCAAACCAGAAAAAAACAGAAACAGAAAAAAAGAAAAAATATACCATCCCAAATAGTTTTGAATCGGAATAACTCCTTCAAACCATGACCAATAATTAAACCTAATAGCAACCGGTTCAATCAAAAAATCAAGTCCCAATAAAATTCCTGCACCTAAGGCTGAAAATAACCATTGACTTTTAAGATTGAATGTTTCAAGAAACACACCGGTACAATAAACCAGAATCAACCAATTTACCCCAATCAACAAAGGAGTAGCCCACAATTTAATCCCTAAAGCGGTTCCATAAGTATAAAAACCAAAGACCTGACCGGTATTAACTCCAAGTACCTCAATAAAAAAACCGGCCAAATAAACCCCAATAGCAAATTTGATTAAGTTCACAGATCTGTCGTTAACGGTGAAGATCATGAGTCCGAGCATTAATAACAAATGGTACGGAACCAGCTTTATAAATAATGCTTCAAAAGCCGGTGTCAGAAAGCCATATAGACCAACGAGATGAAATAAAACAATGATGATGCTGCAAAATAGTGTCCTGTTCATAATCAGCTTTTTATTGTTCTACCTTTCCACAATATAGTTTTAGTAAAATGCTTTTTCACAGATTGTACTGAAATAAACAGCATACAAATTAATTGAAATGGGTGCAATAACAGATTCCGCCATACACTCTGCCCTGAAAGTAGGGAAATCATTATTCTACTTAAAACAATCAGAGACAAGGCAAACATAACCAATTGAATACCCAGAAAGTAAGCAATAGCTATTGGTCCAAGCACCACGAGCATGAGATAAAAAAACAGGCCGAATACATTATAATTAAAGCCTGCAAAAAAGTTTTTGCTAAACCCCTCAATACCCTCAGAAAATGAACGATACATCCGGCAGTGAATGTACCCATTCGCTAAAAGAGCTTCAGCAGCGTACCCATTTACCTTGATTAGTTTCATGATTTCAATATCCTCAACCACCTTTCCTTTTACCTTCTCATGCCATTGGTTAGACTTATAATTATCTGTATCAAACATCATAAACTGACCGCTTGCTGCTGAGAAAGAGGGATTTGAAGACAACCGCACCAGACGCAGTGGCAGCAGATTTAGTAATAGAAAATGCATGAGTGGAACTACTAATCGTTCACCCCAGGTAATTGTCACCTGATCAGTAAAAATACTGAGCAGACTGAGTTTATTCAACTTCATACGATGAATGGAATTGTTGATCAAACCATCAGAAATTGTTTCATCGGCATCCAGAAAAATAAGGTATTTACCTTTTGACAATTCAGCTAGCTGTGAACATGCATAGTTCTTCCCAAGCCAAACCTTTGGCAACTCCTTCCCTTTAACTATTTTAAAACGACTATTGATTTCACAGAATTCAGAGCAAAGCTTAAAAGTTTGATCTGAAGAATAATCATCAAGTATGATAACTTCATAATTTTGATAATCCTGATTACGAATTGAATCAAGAAGATCTATGATATTAAGTTCCTCATCTCTCGCCGGAATTAGAATTGAAACTAAATCATCGTATTTTTTTCCAGAATTGGTCAATTTTGGATTGGAAATGAAGTTAAACAGAGTCACTGTAAAACGTAGAATAAGAAAGAAATAAATAAGGTAGATAAAAATCATGCTTATACTTGAATCGCGGTCTGTTTTTGACGCGATGTTTCATAATGTTTGTTATATGCACTCTTAATAAGTTGCAGACTTGTAAATTCTGCACCCTCCCAATTCTCAAGATAACAAGTCAATACCGGCTTTCGATGTTGAAAATAATCTGTAAAACTTGAAGCAAAAATATATTGAAATTTTCTGTTTGAGCTATTAATCAGATTAATTAAACCTTTTTGAAACTGGATTTCCTCCACGTGCCCTGAGGAAAGACTGCCCTGAGGAAATATAAGTACGAGATTTTCAGGATCATTAAGCAAATTACCAGCATATTCCAAAGTTTCAATTGCACTTCTGGAATTCTTTTTTACCGAAAAACCACCTAAATACTTAAAAAACCAAACTTTTCGATAGTTTTCTTCTGATATCATTACATAGAACTTTTTCCTGAAATAGAGCCGATTGATCTGAAACATCCAAAAGCCATCCCACCAGGAACAGTGGTTAGCAAGCAATAATATTGACTTATCAGTTTCAAATTTTGTTTGATTAAATTTAAATTCTTCAAAATCTGATTTAATAATTTTGTTTATATACCAGGAGAAGAATTGAAAAATAATTTTGTTCTGGCGTGGCTCAAGCATATTTAAAGATATTATTTTTTAAGCGCAGGAATAAAAAAAGAAAAATAACCATATTATTCCTTGATCAAACCATCAACTATTTTTGCTGAAAGCAGTGCAAGTGGTATTCCACCTCCGGGATGAACGCTACCTCCTGCAAAATACAAATCCTTAATTGCAGATGAAAAATTAGCATGTCGTAAAAATGCAGAAAACTGACTATTAGAGCTGCTACCATACAATGATCCCTGATAAGAGAAAGTCTTTTTATCAATCCCTCGGGGATCCAAAACAAATTCACAGGTAATAAGTTGACTGATATCCTTCCCCAAATTTCTAGAAAGCTTATCAATAATATTTTTTCTTGAAATACGAATTAATTCATCCCAATCCTGACCGGTATTAGATGGTACATTGATCATTGTAAACCAGTTTTCGGAACCTTCTGGAGCATCTTGCTGATTATTTTTCGAACTGATATGTACGTAAATCGTCGGATCAGAAGATATCGTTTTCTCTTCCCAGATCTGTTTGAATTCTTCCTGATAATCCTCTGTAAAAAATATATTATGGAGATCCATATTAGGGAATCTTTCATTTATCCCCCAATAAAAGATGAGAGCTGAACTACTACGTTCTTGATTCTTTAATCTTGCAGGGACTTTGAAATCTTTTAATAGCAGCGTGTAAGTATACCAAACATCCATATTGGATATAATCATATCAGCATGGTAAATTTGCCCTCCGCAACTTACACCTCTTACTTTATTGTTTTCTATTTTTATTGTATCAACGTAGGAATTAAAATAAAATTTAACCCCAAGGTCAATAGCCAGTTTAGTAAGTGACGTCACTATGGCATAAATTCCACCAACAGGAAAAAATGCACCAAAGTGTTGTTCAAAATGTGGAATTATATTAAGTGTAGCTGGCGCTTCGTAAGGATTGGACCCATTATATGTTGCATAACGGTTAAAAAGTCGGACCGTTTTGCTATCCTTAAATCTTGCTTCATTCGCTAGATTCATTGAACGGAAGGCATCAATTTTAGGAAATCGAAAAAGAGACTTAAGGGTTCCAAAGTTGAGGTAGCTGCGTAATTTATGAAGAGACCTCTGAAGAAAGACAGGATTGGTAATTTCATAGATCTCAGCGCTCTTCTTTAAAAAATCTAATACAGAACTAGCTGAATCATTCGTTTTATTTGCTATTTCTTCAGAAAACAGTTTTGGATCGGCAAATGCATGTATCCTTGTACCATCCTCATAAAAATAATTACATATGTTATCTAGTTTCTCGTACTGAAAATATTTCTTAGGATCTTTACCGGCAAGTTGGAAGAGCTCATCAACATATTGAGGCATGGTAAATAAACTGGGGCCCGCATCGAAACGAAAAGATTCAAGTCTGATTTCAGAAAGCTTTCCTCCAGCACGATCAGATGTTTCAAAAACCTCAACCTGATGGCCTTTGACAGCAAGCCGGATTGCTGTAGCAATACCGGCAATACCCGCACCAATAATAATGGCTTTAGACATAAAGCAAAAATACGCTATTTCATCCCTAATTGAGTTATTGATAAAAATATGACAGGAAGATTATTGAAGAAAACTGCCTTAACATTTTAAGATCAGTACTTAAAAATCGGCCATCAAATCAGTTAATTGAATTATTCCAGATAAAATAGGAGCTAAACTAAATTGAAGATTTGCTTATTTAAGGGCATTGAGTACCCTGTATATCTTCTGCCTGACTGCAGAACTACTTCCGTCGTAATTATTTACTATAAATGAAAACACTAAAGGGGTTCCTGAGGCTGAAGTATGATAGCCGGCATAAGCGATCACATCACTGATCGATCCGCTTTTCATTTTAATGTTATTATAAAGTGGCAGACTATTGTAATAGCTATCAAACCAGCTCTCTTTAGGCAGGGTTTGAAGTATTTTAGCCATTGTTGCAGTGGTGATCCGATTGGCAGGTGAAAGTCCGCTACCATCATAAATATTCATTGAAGAAGGGTCGACTCCGATTTTTTTACTCCAGAATTCCTTCATCAGCTTCACCCCCTGATTTATAGTAATATCTTTCCCTTCTTTCCATGCAATGGTTTTTACAAGATGTTCACCAAACAGATTGATACTTTTCTGATTGAAATGATAAACTATTTGATCTAATGCAGGAGATTTATGTACAGAAATAAGCTTAGTTAGCGGCATCAATTGCTTTGAACCTATAGAAAGTTCTCTTGTAGTAACTATCCCATTTTCAACCGGAATATCAGACTGCTTTAATTTATTCTGAAGACGATATGCCAAATCAAAAGCTGGATCTGGAACCGAGGCAGCAATTGCCTTTTTCAGATCAATTCCATAAGTTCCCCTTAAATAAATAATTGTAGAAAATGGAGCAGAATAAGCATAAACATTGTCTCCTGTTCCTGCAGCGCCTGTCTTAACTTCATTAACAATTTTAAGATATGACATTTCAGGATCAGTCCGTAATAACTCGGCAGCTTCTCCGATTTTACCAGGTTTAAAATACATTTCAAATTGATTTTCACGCCACGTGAGCGAAGATAAGCCCGCACCATAATAATTGCCCATGTCTTGCCATGTCCAGCCACCCGGCATAGTTTCAGTTCCAAATAAACGATCATCAGCAATAATTCGTCCCTTGATTGATTTTATTCCGG
>JBIIRT010000120.1:0-8137 GCA_044341405.1 Daejeonella sp.
ATTTTGGTAATCAAGCGAAAGGTTTAAGCCCGGTTCGCTTTTTAATTGGTATTCCCAGCCTTTAGGTTTATAAATATTTAACAGATCATGATAGCCCATTTGGACTTCCTTACCCAGAGCCGGTGGTCCTATAATTCCAGCTTCAGCTTTGAATCGAAGCATACTCTCATTTTTGTAAAAGCGGTTAAAGGCCGCCGCTCCATAAAGATAACCTGTAAAAGGTCGGTCGTGTAAGGCCGGATCGGGAGCTTTAGCAGAATAGGGTGTATAGATCTCATGGCCGAATTCGAATTCAGTGGTTGTTTTGATTAGATTTGGATTATTTATTCTTTTTGCAGCACCTGTAGCATATCGGTAATTTACAAATGTTCCACTCGTATAGTACCTGTCCTGATAAAAGTAGATATCATTTTCGGTGGTGAAGGACAGTTCTTGTTTAAAAATTTGTGCTGAAACGGATGAAACAGATATAATTGATAATATCAATAAAAAACTGATATATAACAGATTACAGAAATAGGGCATTATGGATAAATTCAATATTTGATAATTAGATAAAGATTCGAAACAGGGTGCTATATTACAGATAGATTTTTATTGTTTATTAGTTGAAATAGTAATAAAAATAGATCAATAAAATTTAGTGCTTTTTATTGTATTTCAAATTCCGGCTCACCATTTTGGTCACGTTTATAATCTCGGCTAAGTTTAAAAATCATTTATCTAAACCGAGTTCAATGATCAGAATTTTATCCCTCCTGAAATATAAAAGATCCGGCCATCTGCAGGTAAAATTCCCGGACCCGGATATCCGCCTGAACGGCGGGTGAAATAATGTTCATCGGTTAGGTTGTTTACCCCAGCCTTTACATTATAATTTTTAAGAAACTTAAAGCTTGCGGATAAATCCTGTACTTGATAGGAAGGAATCAGGCCGGTTGTTGCCGCGGCATTGGCCACTCTGGTGTTTGCTGCGTCGGCGTATGTTTGTCCAATACTACTCAATTGCCAGGTCATGGAAAATCCCTTTTTTGCGTAGGTAGCTCCAAAACGATGGATATCGGCAGGTGCATTCTCAACCAGGTTTCCCGCCAGGTTACTTCGTATGATTTGTCCGTTTACGGTAGATGTGGTTTGAAAGTTACGATAAGTAGCATTTATAAAAGCCAAAGAGGCAAACAGACTTAGATTTCCTGCTTTTGGACTAGACATGAATGCTGATACCGGATCGAATTCGATGTAAGCCTCAAAGCCTTTACTCACTGAACGGCCTAAATTGGTTCGGTATTGTAAATTTTGACCATTAGTTGTCTGGGTAATAGTTCCAATCCGGTTATTGTAGTGGAGGTTGAAATAATCTATATCGAAATTGAGGTAATTACTCACTTTTCCGCGGTATCCAATATCCAGATTAAAGCCTTTAGCATCTTTTAATTCAGGATCTATTACATCTGTAGTTGCAGGTGGGGTCAAGTCTGAAATCAAAACAGGACGATAAGCCTGTGAAAAATTGGAATAAATTTCGGAGCGGGGGGTGATGTGGTATTCTGCACCAACACCTAAAAGCAAGAAGTTACGTTGCCGGGTTTCTGGTTTTAAGGCAAGTGATTGGCCGTTGATTACGTTAAACCGGCCTTCCATCTGTGATTGGATGTTTTCGACCCGTAGTCCGGCTGTGAAAAGTAGTTTTTTATTAATGCGGAAAATGTTTTCCGCAAAAGCTGCGCGGTTGATGTTTTTAAAATCTAAATCGCGGGGGAATAATCCATCCACCAGATCGTAACTCATCTCTCTGCCTGAATCTCCTCTGCCCATCTGTTTGCGGTCAATGCGCCCATTGAAATATCTTAAGCCCGCTGCCATGCTATTGTTTAAGCCAAATAAGCGATAATCTGTCAATAATCGAAACTCAGTACCATAGGTAGTATAATAATCTCTGTCTACCTGTCGGTTGCTCAGGTTGTCGGCAGTTGTGATTGGGTTGACGAAACCTACACTGTTTCTTTCAGCAAAGGTTCCGAATGTTTTCAAACTAAGTTTGGTTTTATCATTCAGAATGTATTCTGCACTTAGTGATGGAATTAGCCAGGGAGTACTAAGCCAGTTGCGACTCCGCACACTTTGCCGTGGATTCTGCTGGAATTGGGTATCCCCTAAACCGCCCGGTTGCTGACTCCGGGTAGTCATATAGGTGATTTCAGAAATCAATTTCAATTTTTTATTCAAGGCATAATTCCATTCAACATGGGCATGATCGGTATTAAAATAACCATTGTCCCTCCATCCATTACCTACACGTTTTTGGTAATATGCTGTATAGCTCAATCGGCCTTCAGTACCTCCAATATAGTTAAACGTACTAAACAGTCCGTTACTACCCACCGTATTTTGAGATTCGAATGTAAGCCTGGTTGAAATATCCGGCTTACGAAGTACGAAATTCATCAAACCTCCAAATTGCGGACCATATTGCAGCGAGGAAGCCCCACGCACAATTTCAATACGATCCACTACTTCCATTGGCGGAGTGTAATAAGCTTCAGGGTATCCCATCGGATCGGGTGTTATATCATAGCCATTCATCCGTACGTTGAATTCCCAGGAGCGATTTGGGCTTAAGCCTCTGGATGCTACTCCAAGTTGAATGCCGGAACCGTCATTTTCCCAAACGGAAATGCCTGGTGTTCTCCCAAATATTTGTCGGCTATTATTCATCGCCAGATTGGCATTGATATTATCCAGTTTGATAACTTCATTCTTTTTGGCTGCATAAATACTGAAGTCTTTAGTTTCGGATAGCGTTTCATTCCCCCTGATTCCACGTGATGTCAAAACAGTTACTTCGCCAAGTGTTAAGTCCTCCTCTTCCATAAGGAAATTAACGACAGATGTTTGGTTATCTGCCAGTTCAACAGACTTGTTTTTGCAGCGAAAGCCGAGGAAGCTAACTTCAACTGTATACGTTCCTGATGAAAGGCCTTTGATAATGTATTCACCCTGAGAGTTAGTCTGTACCCCGCGGACGGTACCCTTTAAAACAACATTTGCCCCAACTACCGGTTCATTTTTCCCACTTGAAATCTGGCCTTTTATCATTGCTTTTTGGCCAAATGCCTGTCCCGCAACTATTATCCAGATACCGAGGCAAATAATATAGTCCTTCATCTAAAATAAAATGGAATGATTCTTAATAAGGCCAAATCTAATATTTATTTAGACTTGTTACAAATAATAAAGTATCATTTTTGTGTTATTTTTTTGCGTGCATGTAACCCTTTGATAATCTGGATTAGAGTTGATTTGAGTAATAATTTTTGTTGACGCAAGTAGTCTTCAAATTATTGGGAAATCAGGGAGATAAAGTTTTTCATTTAACAAATAGTTCCATAAATCTATTTTTCATATAAACATTAAAAAAATAAGTATTTTTCATGGATGATAAGTATTTTTCATGTATTTTTGAATAATCATATTTCACAATATATTATGGATAATAAGCGTTTTTCATTTGAAATAAGTATTTTTCACGGAATTCAAGCGCCAGAGGAAGGCTTATTAGTGGGCTATGGAGCAATAATAGAAGCATATGGTTTGGCTGTGCCTATACCTAACATGTTAGCACTAATCAGCACTAAAAACAGAAAATATAGAACAAATCAATGGCAAGTATTTACACCTCGACATACACCGAAAGAGAGCCTATATGAACAATTGGTTTTTGCTTTGAAATATGAAGGTATTAATCTGTTGTTTTTCAAAAAATTGTTTGAACAAATTCAGGAGGAAGAAATAACAAGACTGGTTCAAATAGAGCCACAAGGGCAATACAGCCGTAGAATATGGTTTTTATACGAATGGTTGATGAAAAAAAGATTAACTATTCCTGATTTAGATAAAGGCAATTTTGTAATGCTAATTGATGAAGAGTTACAATATGCTTCAACCTTTGCTATTAACTCCACTCGCCACCGTATAAAAAATAATATAGCAGGAACAGTAGATTTTTGTCCGTTAATAAACAAAACTGAAAAAATACAGCGATATATAGCCAAGAATACAATTGAAAATATCAACTCGGCTATTAATGGTATACACAAAGATGTATTATTGAGAACATCTTCCTTTTTGTTGCTGAAGGATTCCAAAGCATCCTTTAGTATAGAAGGTGAAAACCCAACACTAAATAGAGCCCTTCGTTGGGGAAAAGCAATAGGCCAAGCGGGCAGCAAACCATTAAGCAAGGAAGAATTATATCGACTGCAACAAATTGTTATTGAAAATAGCAGGTTTGTATCCATGGGGTATCGTACCGAGGGTGGATTTGTAGGCGAACATGACCGTAGCACTGGCGAACCAATCCCAGAACATATTTCATCCAAACAAGCGGATGTTGAAAAACTGATGAGCGGATTACTAGAGGCCTCTAAGCATATGGAAAGCACAGGATTTCACCCCTTATTAACCGCCACCGCAATCGCTTTTGGATTTGTGTTTATACACCCCTTTGTTGATGGAAACGGCAGAATTCATCGCTACATCATCCACCATTTATTGTCCGCAATGAAATATAGTCCGCAAGGGATAATCTTCCCTGTATCGGCTGCTATTTTAGAACGAATAGAAGATTATAGAAAAGTACTGGAAAGCTATTCACATCCCTTATTAGACTTTATAGAATGGGAGAAAACTAAAGATAATAACGTAAACGTACTGAACGACACCATAGATTACTACCGTTATTTCGACGCTACTGCACAAGCGGAGTTCTTATGTGAATGTGTAGATAATACCATTCACAAAATAATCCCACAGGAAGTGACCTATTTGCAAAAATACGATGCTATGAAATTATGGCTCGACAATAACTATCAAATGCCTGATAAGATGGTGGCTTTACTCATTCGCTTTTTAGAACAAAACGATGGTTCTTTGTCTAAAAGAGCAAAAGAAAAAGAATTTGCTTCTCTGACAAACCAAGAAGTAAAAGAAATAGAAGAAAATTATCAAGTATATTTTAGCTAAAGGCGAAAACCCTCTAACTAACCACAGGGTGACGCACCAGGGTGACACAAGAGGGTGACACAAACAAAAAAACCATCCACGATTTAACGTAAATGGTTGTTTAAATGGTAGCGGGGAGCAGGATCGAACTGCCGACCTCAGGGTTATGAATCCTGCGCTCTAACCATCTGAGCTACCCCGCCGAATCCTCCTTTTAAAATGAGAGTTGCAAATATAGAGGAAATTACTTTCCTTTAGAAAAATTGCTGAAAATAATTCGCTAAGTATACTAACAAGAAGAGGAATGGCAGAAAAGATAAAGTTTAATGTAGAGTATGAAGTAAAATCATCTCCCAAAATATTATTTGGGTTTCTTAATGAACCTAATGGCCTTGCACAATGGTTCGCAGACGATGTTACTTACAGAGATCAGGTATACACATTTACCTGGGATGGTGAAGAGCAAAAAGCGAAATTACTGTCT
Source organism: Daejeonella sp. (assembly GCA_044341405.1). Classification (GTDB taxonomy): domain Bacteria; phylum Bacteroidota; class Bacteroidia; order Sphingobacteriales; family Sphingobacteriaceae; genus Daejeonella. The sequence goes on from JBIIRT010000120.1 coordinate 5,486, forward strand.
ATTAAAGAAAATAAATTTGTGAAATTCAAGTGGTTAGATGATGAGCCTCATTGTTATTTCGAAATGGAAATTGTGCAGGATGAACTGACCAATGATGTTGCTTTGGCTATAACGGACTTTGCTACGGAGGATGCTATTCAGGATCGTAAACTAATATGGGATAATCAGATACAATATTTGATTAGCGTGTTGGGTGCATAGAGATTAATTTTCTCTATTTTTACAATGTGAAGAAAGTACACTTATTAGTATTGAAGGCCTTTTTAAGGCCTTTTATCGTTACCTTTTTCATTGTATTGTTCATTTTATTGATGTTATTTTTATTCAAATACATCGATGATCTGATTGGGAAAGGTTTTGAATGGTATGTAATACTTGAATTGCTGGTTTATGCCTCGGCAACTCACGTAGCTATGGCTTTGCCATTAGCAATACTTCTTTCTTCCATCATGACCTTCGGAAGCCTTGGCGAGAATTATGAGCTTGTCGCTATAAAATCAGCGGGTATTTCTCTTCAAAAAGCAATGATGCCACTGATCATTGTCGTTTGTATGCTCAGCCTATCAGCCTTTCTTTTTTCTGATTACTGGCTTCCCAAAGCAAATCTGAAAATGGGTTCCTTATTGTACGACGTCAGAAATCAAAAGGCAGCTTTTCTTATCAATGAAGGAATTTTTAATACCAGTATTCCCGGATATGCTATTCGCGTTCAAAAGAAAGACCCCGACCAAACGCTTCATGATGTTCTAATTTATGAGCGAAATACAAGTAGTGGAAATGTCAATGTACTCATGGCTAAAGAAGGTCAAATGTTTACCACAGATGATGATCAACTGCTCGTTTTAAAACTTAAAAATGGTATGCGTTTCGAAGAATCTCCAGGGGCATCTGCATCATATAATCCACGGCAACGCTTCATGAGAACTGAATTTAAAGAAACTGAACAACGTTTTGATCTCTCCGGATTCCAAATGAAACGTACAGATGAAGAACTTTTTAAGTCGAATTATGCCATGATGAATATCAGGCAGCTTAAATTTTATCTAGACTCCTTTAGTCTTAAAGGCGATAGTAATCTACGATCCGCTTATGCTGACCTTGCTCAAATTTCAAAGAATTACCGTTTGGATACGCTTAACAAAAAACTTCCTGGTAAGGCTATGCAATCCTATAAAAATGTTCTGAATCTAATTCCTGACGACAAAAGAATTCCATCCCTGCAAACAGCAAAAGATCAGATCAGGTCGGTAAAGGATGTGTTAATCCGAAAAGAGTTATTTGAAAAGGATAATGATTCGAGACTCAGGGGTTTTCTAATTGAGCTCAACAGAAAGTTTACCATTGCGTTTTCATGTATTGTTCTTTTCTTTATAGGAGCTCCTTTGGGGGCAATTATTAGGAAAGGCGGACTAGGATTGCCTGTGGTGATGTCTGTTCTGTTCTTCCTTATTTATCATATCATATCTACAATTGGTGAAAAATCAGTTAAAGAAGGATCACTTTCTCCATTTTTGGGGATGTGGATAGCTATTATTTGTCTCTCGCCTCTCGGTATTTTTCTAACTTATAAAGCATCTGTCGACTCTGTACTTTTTGATCTTGAAATTTATAAAAGATGGTTTAAACGGCTATTTTCAAAGAAGGATGAACAAGCTGTCTGAACAAGCTTTAAATTATTGCACAATACTGACCCATAAAGAATCACTCAAAATTATTGCTGCAAAAAAAATAACTAAATTTGCATTTATTAGAACTAGCCTGATTGATCATCCTTAAAATTTTTTCTTTCTGAGGCCGTTTTCCAACCAAGCACAAAATTATGTTTAATACTATTGAAGAAGCCATAAACGATATAAAAGAGGGTAAGGTTATAATCGTTGTTGATGATGAGGATCGTGAAAATGAAGGCGACTTTCTTACTGCGGCGTCAAATGCCACCCCAGAAATAATCAACTTTATGGCTACACATGGCCGCGGACTTATTTGTGCTCCTTTGACTGAAGAGCGATGTGAAGAACTGAGACTCGGACTAATGGTAGGAAATAATACCGCAGTTTTTGAAACCAATTTTACGGTTTCTGTTGACCTCATTGGTTATGGCTGTACAACAGGAATCTCAGCTTCCGATCGTTCCAAAACAATAATGGCATTAATTGATCCGAAAACAAAATCAGAGGAATTGGGTCGTCCGGGTCATATTTTCCCGCTTATTGCTAAACATGGTGGGGTATTGCGTAGAGCCGGACATACCGAAGCTGCTGTTGATCTCGCAACTTTGGCCGGACTTGAACCTGCCGGGGTATTAGTGGAAATCCTGAAAGAGGATGGTGAAATGGCACGCTTACCCGATCTGATGATTATTGCAAAGCAGTTTGACCTGAAAATAATAAGTATTAAGGATTTGATTTCTTATCGCCTTAAAACAGAATCCTTGATAAAGAAGGAAGTATCTGTTAAATTACCTACACAATGGGGTGATTTTGAAATGGTTGCTTATACGCAAATCACATCTGGAGATCAGCATTTGGCTATAATCAAAGGAAGCTGGGAAGAGGATGAGCCAGTTTTGGTTAGGGTTCACAGTTCCTGCATTACCGGTGATATTTTTGGATCCTGCCGCTGTGATTGTGGTCCGCAGTTACATAAAGCCAT
>JBIIRT010000031.1:0-28567 GCA_044341405.1 Daejeonella sp.
GGTAGAATAGCCGATTCTAATGAGGTGGCAGCAGCAATTGCGTTTCTGGCAAGTCCGGCTGCCTCCTATATTAATGGTATCAATTTACCTGTTGATGGGGGTAAAACTCCTTCATTATAAACAATAAGCCATAACCATTATGATATTCTCAATCCAAAGCATGCTAATAACGCTTACCATCTGGAATTTAAGCGCTTCGACCTTTGAAAATTCGCAAGATGAAAAGTCAGGGATTATAGCAGAAAACGCAAAACCAGTTTTAATATCAAATCAGTTCAAATTTACTGAAGGACCAGCTGTAAATGAAAACGGGGATGTTTTCTTCACCGATATCGTTGAAGGAAAGATCTGGAAATACAGCACTGAAGGTGAATTAAGTCTTTTCATGGATAAAACGGGTCATTCCGACGGAATGTATTTCGATAAAAAGGGGAATCTGATTACTGCGGCAGATGAAAAAAATGAACTCTGGCAGATAAGTCCCGACAAAAAAGTGAAAGTCTTGCTTGATAATTTTGAAGGCAAACGATTTAATGGTCCGAATGATCTCTGGATAGATGCCAAAGGAGGAATATTTTTTACAGACCCTTATTATCAGCGGCCCTATTGGGAACGAAAAAAACCCGACCTGAGTAACCAGAGTGTTTACTACTTTCCTAAAGGTTCAAAAACAGCCTTTCTTCTTGACAGTAATTTTGTAAGACCTAATGGTATAATTGGTTCGGCAGATGGAAAAAACTTGTTTGTTGCTGATATAGGAGATAAAAAAACATACAAATATGATATCGGAAAAAATGGAAAATTATATAACCGACGCTTGTTTATTGATCTGGGATCAGACGGAATGACTTTAGACAATCGGGGTAATCTTTATTTGACCGGCAAAGGGGGTGTAAGCGTTATTAATCCAGAGGGTAAAAAAATAGAGCATATTGAAATACCAGCGTCAACTGCCAATGTTTGCTTTGGAGGGAAAAACAGGGATATTTTGTTCATTACTGCCAGTAAGGCAGTTTATACATTGAAAATGAACGTTAGGGGAATTTAAGAAAGTATGTGTTCATTTAAGGAATGGGAATAATTGGTTAGATAAGACTCATGAACGAAAATATTTGATTTTTGAAACCAAAATCTGTGTCTTATAGGTTGCTTCAGCCCTTTCCTCCGGAATAGTTCCGGCACAAAATTGCGTACCATTTCAAATTACGAATGGCCGTAAGCTATCTCCTACGGCAAGGTTTATTTTACCCGAACCTTTTCTCATTGGGACGTTCAGCCCAACTAAATTACTATTTGATGTTTGGAACAAACCTAAGGATATGGCAGCAGCACATTTTTAGCAGCACTGAATTTCAGGATATTTACTAATACTGTTGCAAAAATAACAGTAGAACACAGGATTGGCGTGAAAGAAGAAGGAAAGACCCTACTTTGTAAAACAAGAGAAAAATTGGTAATCTAAAGTTGATCGGCAAGATTTTATATCAAACTCACCTTTAGAAAACAAAAAAGACCTGCAAAAAACTATTTGCAGGTCTTTTTTTAAAAATTGAAATTACTCTGCAGAAGCAGCAACAACCTCTCCTTTAATGTAAATCACTTTTATAGGAGTCTTGGCATTCGACTTAATCGTTAACCCTTTACTGAATGGAGCAATTGCAGCTGCATTGTAAGTAACAGTTATTGACCCTGTTTGCCCCTTCAATACCGGTGTGTTGGTATATTTAGGTACAGTACAGCCACATACACTCTCAATATTACTTATGATTAGAGGCTCATCGCCTGTATTAGTAAATTTGAATTCAAAACTTACCGGCTTACCTTGAGCGATTTTACCAAAATCATGCGTTTCTTTTTCGAATTTGAATTCAGCCTTTTCGACAACATTAAATGCTGTAACAGCTACAAATGAGAATACAACGCTGCAAAGAATGATTAATTTTTTCATAATGATTAAACGTTTTTTTATAATTTTTTGTCAATTAAACAGGACTATGACATTCTTTAGAAATCCAAATCCTAAAAATCAAAAATAATAATTTACTTGGTTTGTATTTAAAAATTGGGCAATTGCTATTCAAATGTTACCTTAAATATGATTATAAGATCATAAAAAATAGCATCCTAAAAGCAAACCTATACTGACAATATCAATTTCTGTTCCAAAAAAAATATTAAACTATTAAAGAGTAATAACCTTTAATAACTCAATATCTTTTATCCGGTTTTTTATCTTCAGAAACTCTTACTCCAATAGTACGGCCATATAATTCGGTGCCATCAAGAGCAGAAATTGCCTGCTGACCAGCTTCATCATCTGCCATTTCAACAAAACCAAAACCTTTGCTTCGGCCGCTTTGCTTGTCAATGATCAGTTTTACGGAAGTAAGTTCACCGTATTTTTCAAAAATTTCTCTTAACTCGCTTTCATCTACTTTAAAAGGAAGTCCTCCAACGAAAATATTCATATAATTTATTTGATTAGTTTATAATTATTGATTGATAATTCTCTGATAATAAGGATGTTTATTTACACGTGTTACTTCAGGTTCACCGATAGCAGTCAGCATCCGACGGGCACCTACCATTGTTCTGGATTGAAAATCATCGTAATTTTTAGCGCCTTTGATCATACTGTTAATTCGCACCAAACCAGCAGCCTGAATAAATTCACCATTGCCGATGTAAATAGCTGTATGCGTTACACGCCTGGTTAGCTTATTGGCAGCAAAAAACAATAGATCACCAGCTTTTAGAGTTTTTAATGATTTGGCAATATCTACAGTATCTGCTACATTGATATCTAATTTCTCACCAACAAGTGCTTGTTGAGAAGCATCCCTTGGAAGTACAATGCCATTCAAAAAATAACTTGTTTTTGTAAAACCACTACAATCCATTCCTTTTACTGAAGTTCCGCCCCAAAGATAAGGAATACCTAAAAAATTCCGGGCAGTTCTTAGAATCTCTTCTGCACCAGGATCAGGAAGATCTTTCCACTGATCAAATAAGCGTGCCTTTTTTACTGGGATATAAGCCATTCGTTTATCGGGAAAGGAAATCTTATAAAATCCGTTCGACTCGCTGATTAACTGCATGATATTACCGGCAACAAGATCTGAAATAGGCAAAGATGTCTCAGATGCCTCAGAATAAGCCTGACCGTACAGATCAGTATAAATTAATTTTTCTGCTGTTTGCCAATTCTCAAATTCTGTTTTAGTTAAAAGAGTCACACCGGCAGATTCAGTCCATGAAAGATAATTATCAGGTGTGCGTACAAAATAGTGACCCCTTTCCTTTTTAAGAACCTTAAGTGGTGTTCCTAAGCCGGCCTGAGTGGCCATTTCTGCTGCGTGATCAGGACCGTACCTTGTATTTATAACTGATAAATTTGCAATACCGTAAATCCTTTCTCCAAGATCTTTTGAAGGAAGAAACTCCTCATTAATTTGAACAGGAAGGTTTTCGGCACTTAATAAAGACTTTAACTCAATCGCTGATTCAGGCCTGCTAAATTCGAGCTTAAAAGTTAATGGACTTAAATTTTGCTGTTTTAATTGATAAAATTCTACTCTTTTGTCTGGTGCGTACTTCTTCTGAACCATCGCCGACAACTCATTTAACCGCCTAATTACTGAAGAATCAGGCAAAGCTGCATCGCAATCGTTGCTGAAAAATAAAATAAGTCCAAGAAAAGAAAAAAACTTATTCATAAAACACTTTAACTGGAAATATAGAGGAAATAATTAATCTTCCACATTTCATTCAACAGGTTAAGCTATAAATTTAAGCAAAGATTATGAAAGATGCATAAAAAACAGGCGGGTCAATTTTTAAGATACCTGATCTCCATAACGCCATTTCATCTGCAATCTTAAGCTCCATTTGGTTAACAAAATTCAGGAATGATACAGGCGATCAATCAGGTTAGGAAATTTAAATGAGAAACCCAATTCATTTTCCACCCGCTCGCTATTAACAATTTTCCAACTCAGCTTTTCGGGAATAAAATCAGGTTCAGGAAGTTTATCAATATGGGCTGCAAGCGTATAAAATTCTTCTTTTGTGGGATGTGATGGAGTAGATCCGATGTAAATCCCTTTAGCGGAATCCGAATCAATCAGGGAATTAATTAGGGAAACGACCTCCTCCTGGTGAATCATATTTACAGGTGCTAAACCATTGGGAATATTGATTTTCCCTGAGAAAAATCTTCCGGGAGATCTACCCGGGCCAAATAATCCGGCGAGCCTTAATATTATCACCTGTATTGGTAGCGCTAACAAACTTTTTTCAATTTCCGCAATTACCTTCGCTGATGCAGTTTGAGGAGAGATTTCAGAAATTTCTGTTAATACACTATTACTGTCGGAGTAAACCGATGTTGAACTGATAAAGATTAGTTTAGAGATGCTGCTTCCGGGTACCTGCTCGGTCAGAATCTCGCCCATTCTTTTATAATTATCAGGCCCATCTGCAGTTCTTCTCCCCGGAGGAACAGAAACGATCAGAATATCACCATCTAAAAGCTTAGTCAAATCAGGATCAGGATAAGATTTATCAAATTGTACCAACATTGGGTCAATCCCTGATGCTTTCAATACGGGTATTTTTTCCGGACTTGTTGTGCTTCCTTTTACATTAAATCCACGCGAAATTAGGTTGAGAGCCAAAGGGAAGCCCAGCCAACCGCATCCCAATAAACTTATTACTTTCTTATTATTCATATATGTATAATGTAAAAGTACATTCTAAAAAACTAAATCCAATTTGGCATATGGCTTGACCTAAATCTTGGAAGTCAAAAAATTAATCGTAAAAAATACAAAGAATAAAAAAGTAAGGCTTGAGCTGGAAATCGCTGCTTCCACAATGTTATTTCAAAGTTGTGCTACAGCAACTAAAACATAAAAAGGCACAGTGATAGGTGTAGCTGCGGGAGGTACACTTGGTGCAATTCTTGGTGGAGCTAACGAGACAATGAAGCAGGAAGCTAAGTCAGGTGCTTAATAATAAAAAAAAATAAAAATGCCCTTGTTGGTTAAGACCGATGGGGGTATTTTATTTCCATCCATTTGCTTTCTTTGTCTCGGTTATATGGGCTAGATGGTGATTACCATGCCATACATACAAACTCAGGACCGTGCTCAAAACATAATTCTTTCCCTGAGCAGGATGAAAATACTCCCGTTGAAAATCCTGATGTTTCAAGGTTTTCAAAAATGATACCCATCTTCTATGCAAACTATCGAGAAGATCTAGTGAATCATTCAAGGGCCCATATTTTGCTTCTGAACATTCAGCCCATAGGCCCTCTTCATAAGGTTTTATGATTGGAGTATCTTCAGTTATTGCAAGCTTGAACCTCATGTAGGCATTTAGGTGACTGTCAGGCAGATGGTGAACTACTTGCCTTAATGACCAGCCTCCTTCACGGTATGGAGTATCCAACTGTTCATCTGTTAATCCGTTTACTACGGCTCTGATTTTGACAGGCAAGGCGGCTAAATCTTCAATTAATATTGGATAATCTTCTTCCTGAATAGACCCAATTTTAAATTTCCCTATCGGAAACCTTAGTTTTTCTAAATCAATGCTCATATCAATTTTTATCAAACTATAAATGTACGTAAGGCCAGTGCATGCATGCCCAGTTCCTGATCACCAATTACTTGCCAGTATTGTTTGGCCTGGTTTATTTCTATTCCTTTAGATAAAAGCATCCAGGCGATATTCTGATCAATATAAATTTGAGAGGCTATTTCTCCCGACTCTGTGCTGAATTCCCATTTAGGTCCTTTGCGAACGATCGACCATACTCCTCCGGCATCTCCAACGATCTCCATGCGGACTAAAGTACCCTCAAGATAATCAAAATTTCTAAAATGATAAGGTAAAGCCTGCATACAAATTTGAAGAAAGGGATTATACAATTCCCTATCCATAATAGATTTTGCTCCAACCGCCTGCCTGATTTGTTGCTGATGATGCCATCTTTCGGTGTATTCACGGGCAATGTCAAAACGGTTTGTGGATACATCTTCACCTACCCAAGAAACCGGGAAAATGGCTTTTGCATCCAAATCAAGACCATCGAGATATTCAAGCATCTGCACCTGAATAAACTGCAACTGTTCAATAAGGATTTCAGGACTTACTCTTTTATAAGCTTGCACCCAGTCTGCATTGAGCTCATTAATATGGTTTAGAAGACTCTGTTCTGATTGAATTTCGGGAAATTCAGTCTGATAAGCATCCCTGCCAATCGCTAAACGTCTTATTGCACTGTCCAGTAAATGAGCAGCGATATCCTTTACTTTCCATTGCTTACACAGGGTATCATTATCCCATTGCTTACGATCAAGTCCGGCAAGAACCTCAATAAGAGAGGAGTTGAGTGCCGGAAAAAGATGCAAAACATCAATCATTACATCATCTTTTTAAGCCATTTTAATAGACTTTTTTTCTCTGAATACGGCGGATATGCAACCTTACTGAAATCCATTTTTGACTGAAACATCACTGCCCGCTCGTGCGAAAAAGCTTTGAATCCGAAGAATCCATGACAACTGCCTGCACCACTATTACCAATTCCTCCAAAAGGTAAATTTGGGTTTGAAATATGGATGACCACGTCGTTCACACATGTACCCCCAGCCGAGGTTTGCCTGATGGTATCCCTGATCACTTCTCCTGAACCCGAAAAAACATATAATGCAAGCGGTTTTGGTCTCTGGTTAATGAATTCTATGGCTTTATCAATAGATTCATAGCTGATTACGGGTAGAAGCGGACCGAATATTTCCTCCTGCATGATGGCTGAAGATGCAGAAACATTGCTTAACAATACCGGAGCAATGGTTTGGTCTTCAATACTGTCTGTTCCCCCTTTTACAACTATTGCGCCGTCTTTCACTGCTTTATCCCGTAGTGCTTCTAATCGCTGATAGTGGCCTGAATTAATTATTTTACCATAACTGCTCTTATCCAGCACATTATCATTGTAAAATAATTGCTCAATCTTTAATTTGGCAAGGCTCAGAAACTCCTGTTCCTTGCTGGAATGAATCAAAACATAATCAGGAGCAATGCAGGTCTGTCCGGAATTGATAAACTTCCCCCAAACGATCTTTTCTGCAGACTTCTGAAGATCTGCGTCTTCAGTAATGATTGCAGGCGATTTACCCCCAAGTTCAAGCGTTATAGAACTCAGATGCCGGGCCGCGGCAGCCATAATTACCTTGCCAATCTTCGGACTTCCGGTGAAAAAAATATGATCAAAAGGCAATTCTAACAAGGCTTCTGATACCTCAACATCTCCTTCAAAACAAGCAACTTCCCTTGGATCAAAATTATCGTTGATCAATTTTAATAACAAAGATGTAGTAGCGGGACTCAATTCAGAAGGCTTAAGCATAGCACAGTTACCTGCTGCAATTGCCGAAACCAGTGGCGCAATCAGTAATTGAAAAGGGTAATTCCATGGGGAAATGATCAAAGACACCCCCTTTGGCTCGTAAAATATTCTGTTTTTTGTGAAAAAGCTACTCAAGCCTGCAGCGACCCTACGGGGCTTTAACCAATTAGAAAGATTTTTTATCGCAAAATCTATTTCCGCATACACAAAATATACTTCAGTGAGGGCCGCCTCAAATTCAGATTTCCGAAGATCCTTTTGAAGGGCCTCAAAAATCAATTGTTCATTTTGCTGAATCAGAAGCTTCAGCTTCCTCAACTTTTCCTTTCGTTCATGTGCAACTGAACTACGGAGACTGATGCTATGAAACTTTTGTAGTTCGAAAATTTCGGTGATGCTTTTTTGCATGTAGACTATGTACTGTAATAAATTATGGTACTTCTAAAAATTTAATGATGGATGCTTTTGATGAAAATCTGTTGCCTTTTGATAAGCCTGAGCAACCTTTAATAATTTACCTTCGCCAAAAAGCTGTCCGGTAAAGGTAATGCTACCCGGCAGACCATTTCTAAATCCGTTTGGTAAAACCACACAAGGATGACCACTTAAATTACTTGCACGCAAATTCATGCCAAAAGCTGGCGCAATAAACAGATCCACATCTTTCATCTTCTGGTTCAACTGTTCAATAAGCAATGCCCTTGCCCGGTTTGCCTGAATGTACTCAACAGCAGGAATAAAGTTTGCCGAACGAAATCCGCTTGGCCAGGCATTTTTATTCTGTCTAACAAGCAAATCATCGCGGTTTGAAAGAGTAAGCTCCTGAAATGCTGCACCCGATTCGGCTGATAAAACAATGAGCATATCACCATAAGGCAATGCAGGAAGCTCAAAAGGAACCAATTCTGCACCCAGTTCTTTCAACTTAACCAATGTTATACTGTCATTCGATGAATTTGGATACTTAAGCTTAAACTCAGAACTGATATAACCGATTCGTGTTCCTTTTAGACTTGTCCCAACTGGAGAAGAATAATTAAATGGCGCTTCAATTGCACTGAGATCCTTTCCATCTTCACCCTGAATGGCATTGAATACAATTGCACAATCTTCAACACTTCGGGTAATCGGCCCTAATTTGTCCATACTCCAGCTCAATGCCATGGCTCCGTACTTACTAATACGACCAAAACTTGGACGGAGACCAGTTGTACCACATTCTGTAGATGGCGAAACGATAGAACCCAGCGTTTCTGAACCAATTGCAAATGGCATACAGCCTGCAGCAACTGCAGACGCCGAACCTGCAGAAGAACCGCTCGAACCACGCTTTATATCCCATGGGTTTTTTGTAGTTCCCCCAAACCAAACATCCCCCATTGCCAATTCACCCAGGGTTAATTTAGCGATTAATACTGCTCCGGCATTCTCAAGACGTGTGATAACTGTTGCATCAACATCAATCACCTGATCCTTATATGCTACTGAACCCCAGGTAGTTTTGTAATCTTTGGTAGCTAAAAGATCCTTCGCGCCAAATGGTATTCCATGCAATAATCCTCTGTATTTTCCAGCCGCAATCTCTGCATCAGCCTTTTTGGCCTGCTTCATGGCCCGCTCCTCGGTTATACTAACCGCATAAAGTAAAGACGAATCATACTTCTTAAGCCTATCGATGAAAAATCGGGTCAGTTCTACCGAGCTAATCTGTTTACTTTGAATCAATGCAGCTAGTTGAGTAATGGTAAAAAATGCCATTTGCTCCCTGTCGGAAGGAAGTTTTATTTGCTCCTGGTTAGAAACTTTAAAATAGTTTGACTGATCCGGAAAACGATAGCCAACCGGAAGAGGATTAAAATTTAAAACAGGGGCAGTTGAATTAGAGATGTTTAGCTTTCGGAGAGCGACATATCCTTTACGCCTTCTTTCCAAATCCTGAAGCATGGAATCCGCCTCCGCATCAGTGAATTCTAACCCTATAATTTTCTGTGCCTGCTTAACAAGGATTGCTGTAATTTTCTCTTCCTCAAGTTTTTGGGTAATAAAACCTCCCAGTGTAAAACTCAGGATGCAGAGAATGATAATGATACTATTTCTACGTAAATGAAGTTTCATATTTGCTGTTAATTTGATTCGAATAAAATTAATGAAAGAAACAGTAAATTAAGCCCTTTGATAATTAATATTATGATCAAGCATATTTCTATATTCTTAATTCTTATACTTTCGGGTCTGACTTTGAAGGCCCAAACCATCAAAACCGGAGTTTTGGTGGTTGGAAATACTCCAGCAGGGGTCTCTGCAGCTATCCAATCTGCGCGCTCCGGTGCCAATACAACATATCTTACTCAATCTTTATCCGTAAATCCGGTTTTTGCAGAAGAGGATCTTCCATATGTTTGGAACATTAGAAATCATTACTTACTGAAAGAGCGAAAAAAAAGTAAAGCCATAGATTCAATCATAGCCCTAAAAATTAACCTGGATAAAGCAAACGCCCTGATAAAAAATATAGCAGATACTGTTAAAAATTTGACGCTTAACCATAATAATGTTGTGGACGAGATTAAAAAAGATGGTAAAGGCTGGGAGGTTAGACTTAAAGGTGGACAGAAGATCAAGGCTGATGTTGTAGTAGATGCAACTGATAACTACTTTTTAGCGTCATTACTTAGAATAGATTTAAAAAAAGCAATGGCCTTACCTGTTAAAACTGAAAATCCATTTGATAGTAAACTGAGCAGGAGTACAGTTGCAACAGGATATTTGGAACAGGCAAATAAGGAGCGTTCAATTGCTCCAATTCCACCAGGTGCATTAATGCCGGCAGAATTTGAAAATTTTATCGTAATATCTAAGCAAATCGGACAGGTGAAACCCATTAGAATGGAGATGGGACAAGCTGCCGGAACTGTTGCAGCCTATTGTGCATTCTTTAAAACTACCACCAAAACAATCAATGTCAGAATAATTCAAGGCGAACTAATGGCATTTAATGCGGTACTTATTCCTTATTCTGATATTGAACTTAAAGACCCCAATTTTAAGGCATTTCAGCAGTTAGGGCTTAGCGGACTCATGAAATTGAATACAGTGAAAGAAGGAAATATCAATAAAATTAAATTTGATACAGCCACAACCATCACTGCGGGAGAACTCAGAGCGCCCATGAAAGAATTTTATACCAGAAGCCAAATCTGGTTTGCAGATAATAAGGCGGATACCCTAACCATAGGAGATGTGATCAGCTTATTTATGTTCACAGCAACACGTGGTGAAGAACTGAAAAAAGAGATAGAAGAGGGTTGGAAAGTAAGTTTTAAGTTCAATACTAAATTTGATATGAAGAGAAACATCACAAGAAAGGAATTTGGAATTCTTGCCGACCGCTATCTTCAACCATTTAATGTAAGGGTAGACCCGGCAGGAAATTTGTTGCGTTAACTTATTAAATTTAACTGACTGATGAAAAAACTGAGATCAATACTGACAATTTTTGGCTTACTGTTATTTAGTAATTCCACTTTTGCACAGGGACTAAACAATGAAGTAGTTAAAGCCAACATGGTTGTTGACTGGGAAAGGGCGAAGCTTTATACAAGAGAGTACCTGGATGCAATGCCTGAAGATGGAATTAATTTCAAACCAATTCCTGATTTACGCAGCTTCGCTGAGCAACTGCTGCATATGTCGCAGGGAACCATTGGCCTAGTTGCCAGTGCTACTGGGGCAAATCCAATTTACCAGGGAAAAGTCCTTGAAAAAGCTGATGAATTCAAGAATAAAGCTGCACTGACCAAAATAGTAATGGAATGTTATGATTATGCAATTCAGTCAATTAGAAACGTGGATGCCTCAAAAATGGATAGTCTGATTAAGCGGGGAAATTATGAAACCGACCAGTTTGGCTGGCTGAATAAGGCCTTTGAGCATCAAACCCATCATCGTGCTCAGACTACAATTTATCTTCGGTTAAAGGGGATAAAGCCTCCAAATGAAAAACTATTTTAGTCGGAATTTGCTCATTATTGGATGATCAATAATTTTAAGTGGACTTACTTTTCTCATCCGGTAACAGTTTATTGCTGTTTCACCGAGCTTTTCAATCAGTCTATAATTCACTATCGCACCCACGGCTGCACCAATCAATGGGATGAGTTGTGCCATTTTCGCCAAGTCAATATAATCACGATATTCCTGTTGAAAAGTTCGCCAGTCGAACTGATCGGCATCTAAAGGGAGAGCGTTAACATAAGTATCCCAGTCTGAAATTTGCTTGAAAACCTTATGCCTCCCCTGCTGACTCGAAAATGCCAGCTGGAAAATATACAATATGTAAAGCCGCTCCCTGTAATCTTTGACATCATATCCATAAAGGGCCGCTATATCAAAAAGCAACTTCATCTTAATCCCGATTAAAACAGGAAATTCAGCCAGACCCAACAGAAAACCACCTGCCCCGGTTATCGCACCTTCGGCAGAAGCTGTTTTTCTGTAAAATTCTATTCTCTCCTTTACAAATGCCTCCCTAAGCTGCAATGAACTATCTTCCCTCGGTTCTTTGGTGATAAATTTGGCGCCAAAAAGTACAGCTTTGACCATCTTTTCGATGGCTACAGTAATTGCACTGTGCACTTTCTCGGGTATAATTTTATTCAATCGATTCTGAATTCCCTTGGATGCAAGATCAAAAAAGCCAGGTTTTTTTAGAATTTTCTTTTTCCAAATTTCGAGCTCAATATAGGCTTGTTCTTCGTATGGTAGCATATTAATTTAGTCCGATTTGAAAAATGGTCCATTTTCACAAGATACCGAATAATAATTTCAGAATAACTGAGTTTGTTCGTATTCGCATAACTCTTACCTTGCCTATTCAAACCAGTTTTATGCGTAAATTTTTTCTTCTGCTAGCCGGCATTTTTCTGTTCAATAATTTATTTGCACAGATATCCCCAAAAGAACATTTTGGTTTCACCATCGGGGATGATTATCAATTAGCCAATTTTACTCAAACAGCTGAGTATTTCAAAAAGATCTCCGAACAGTCTGATCGCGTGAAACTTCTGAGTATCGGTTTAACTGAAGAAGGTAGAACACAACCCATGCTGATCGTTTCTTCTCCCGATAACCTAAAAAATCTGGAGCAATACAAAGAAATCTCACAAAAACTAGCCAGGGCAGAAGATTTATCCGAAGCTGAGGCTCGGGTACTCGCAGAAAAAGGGAAAGCCATTGTCTGGATTGATGGGGGATTGCATTCAAATGAAACACTGGGTATTCATCAGCTTATTGAAACCTTGTGGAATCTGGTGAGCCGAAATGATGCAGAAACCATGCGCATTCTTGATAATACAATTATTTTATTGACACATGCCAATCCAGATGGTCACGAACTGGTCAGTAACTGGTACATGCGTGAAGAGAAACCTGAAAGCCGCTCACTTGAAAATTTGCCTCGCTTGTATGAGAAATACGCTGGACATGATAATAACCGCGACTTCTTCATGATGAATCTGAAGGAAACCCAAAATATGAGCAGACAATTATTTGTTGAATGGCTGCCTCAGATCATGTATAACCACCACCAAAGAGGCCCCGAAGGTTCTGTAGTTGCGGGCGCGCCCTATCGTGATCCCTTTAATTATGTTTTTGACCCCATCCTGATGTCTAGTTTAGATGCAGTTGGGGCAGCAATGAACTCAAGACTTAATGTTGAAAATAAACCAGGTTATACCCAAAAATATGGTTCCGTATTTTCAACATGGTATAACGGGGGACTGCGTACTACGACTTACTTTCACAATATTATCGGACTGCTGACAGAAACCATTGGCGGACCAACACCATCAGAGATATCCCTGGTTCCACAACGGTTAATTCCAAATGGTGGAACAACTTTTCCGGTTACCCCACAAAAATGGCATTTCCGACAGTCTATAGATTACTCGGTTTCATTGAACTATGCCGTACTGAATTATGCCGTACGCTATCGCGACGAACTCTTGTTCAATATCTACCGGATGGGTAAAAATTCTATTGAGCGCGGTAATAAAGATACCTGGGGACTTTCTCCAAATAAAGTGGAAGCGATCAACCAGGCCTATATCAATGATCAGCCCGGAGCAAAAATTTCTAATCAGCAAATCCTGCCAAAAAAGTATTTTGATACCGTTATGAATAATCCTGCCAATCGGGATGCCAGAGGATATATTATTCCCTCGGATCAAGCTGATTTCCAGACTGCTGTAAAGTTTGTAAATGCGCTGATCCGTTCAGGTATTCTGGTTCATCAAGCAACTGATGAATTCAATGTAGCAGGAAAAAAATACCCTAAAGGTTCTTATATCATTAAAACAAATCAGGCATTCAGACCACATGTACTGGATATGTTTGAACCACAGGATCATCCCAATGATTTTAAATATGAAGGTGGCCCACCTGTTGCGCCATACGATGCTGCAGGCTGGACGCTCGCTTATATGATGCATGTGCAATTTGACCGGCTTCAGGATGATTTCAAAGGCCCATTTCAGCGAATTAAGTATGGAGAACTTCAAAAGCCCGAACCTGAAGTACTGGCATCTGCGAAAGCTTACCTCATAAACGCAGAATCAAACAATGCATTTATTGCTGTCAATGAAGTTTTAAAATCAGGAGAAAGAGCTTACAGAATAAATGCCGGAGACGATAGAGGAGATTTCTATATCCCCGGAAATCAGAAAACTAAAGGTTTACTCAATAAAGTAAAAAATGAAGCAGGACTGGAAATCAGAAAAAGCGCTGCTGCCCCAGAAAATTTGACCAGACTTTCAGAATTACGCATAGGATTATGGGATACCTATGGCGGTTCAATGTCATCAGGATGGGTGCGCTTATTAATGGAGCAATACAAATTTAAAGCTTCATTGGTTTATGCCAAAGATATTGAAGCAGGAAATTTGAATGATAAATACGATGTACTCATATTTGTCCCCGGAGCAATTCCTGCACTTTCGGGAAGAGCAGCAAGAGGGAGTTCTTCAAACACCGACCCCGATCCTGAGACCATTCCATCAGAATTCATAGGGCAATTGGGCAAAATTAATGCCGATAAATCAATTCCTGAATTAAAAAAATTCATAGAACAGGGAGGAAAAATTGTAAGCATGGGAAGCAGTACGAATCTGGCCTATCACCTGAATCTACCGGTAAGGAATGCAATGGTAGAACTGGGTGCAAGCAGTTTAGAACGAAGCCTGCCAGCCGAAAAATACTACATTCCCGGAAGTATTCTGAATGCGGATACCGACAATAAAATTCCTGCAGCCTGGGGTATGCCTGCAAAATCAGATATCTATTTTGATAGAAGTCCGGTATTCAAAATATCTACTGAAGCAATTGCCAGAGGGGAAATTAAACCTATCTTATGGTTTTCAAAGCCAACATCACTACGAAGTGGCTGGGCATGGGGTCAGGCCTATTTAAGAGATGGCATTACCGCATTCGAGGCGCAGGTTGGTAAAGGTAAATTCTACGCCTTTGGCCCCGAAATTACATTCAGGGCGCAAACGCATGGAACATTTAAATTGCTTTTCAATCAGCTTTATGGGCATACTGAATAACAGATACAGCTATTATCTCAATAAAATCTGAAATTAAATTATTTATGTATTTTAATTGGCAGAAACTAACCTATTAATTCATGAATAAAATTTACAAAACCTCCGTTTTGCTGTGGGGAATTTTTCTCTTTTTCGGAGAATTATGTGCCCAGGAGTACAGCAATAATGCTAAGGTTTCTGAGCGGATAAACTCCCTTATTAAAACCTATCCATCGCTGGTAAACGCTAAATCGCTAGTTAAAACAATTGGCGGAAAGGATATATGGATGCTTAGCATTGGCAGTGGTAAGATCGAACAAAAACCTGCCATAGCAATTGTTGGGGGTGTTGAAGGTTCGCACCTTTTAGGTACCGAATTAGCTTTGGGGTTTGCAGAAAAGATACTCAAAGATTCTTCCCAGGACAGCATCAGGAATATTCTTGAGAAAAATACATTTTATGTTTTTCCAAATATGAGTCCGGATGCAACCGAACAATACTTCGCACAGATTCGCTATGCGAGAAGTGGAAATGCAAAAGCTACAGATGACGACCGCGATGGTAAAATTAATGAAGATGGGTTTGATGATCTGAATAAGGATGGTAAAATAAGCTGGATCAGGGTTGAAGACCCCATAGGAAAGTACCGAATCAATCCTGAGGAACCTCGCTCTATGATTCTTGCCGATCCAGCCAAAGGCGAAAGCGGCAAATACCTGCTGTATTCTGAAGGTTTAGATAACGATAAGGATGGAAATTATAATGAAGACGCTGAAGGTGGAGTTCATTTTAATAAAAACATGAGTTATGACTATCCGAATTTTGTACCGGGATCGGGAGAGCATATGGTGTCAGAAATTGAAAACCGCACCTTACTAGATAACCTGTTTGAGATGTTCAACATTCATTCAGTTATAACATTCGGACCTTATAACAACCTCTCTGTACCTGCTGCTTTTAATCAACAGGCTGTTTCAAAACGTATTATTACCGGATATTTTGAAGCCGATGCAAAGGCAAATACCCTGGTTTCTGAACTTTATAACAAAACCCTCGGACTTAAAGATGCTCCGAAAAATGTATCTGAAGGTGGTGATTTTGCTCAATGGGCCTATTTCCATTACGGTCGTAATAGTTTCAGTACTCCGGGCTGGTGGGTGCCAAAAGCAAAAGCTGATACGGTAAAAAAAGTGAAGGAGCTGAAAATTGAAGATCCGACGGCCAATTACCTCCGCTGGGCAGATAGCCAGGGACTGACAAACAATTTTACAGAATGGAAAAAAATTGAACATCCAGATTTTCCGGGACAAGTAGTTGAACTTGGTGGAATAGACCCATTTGTATTAAAAAATCCACCATTTAAACTAGTTGCAGATCTGGTAAAGAAGCATAGCGACTTTATCATCGCGCTGAGCAAGCATACTCCTTCAATAGATATCATAAACATAAAAAAAGAGAAACTGGGTAATGACCTGAGCAGAGTCACCGCCAGCATTATTAATAAAGGAAATTTAGCTACCCAGACAAAAGTAGGCGAACGAAGCTATTGGGTAAAGAAACTCTCGGTCAAAGTAGCTCCCGAGTTGAATCAGACCATCATCAGTGGCCGAAAAAACCAAACGATTGATGCAATTCAGGGTCAGGGAAACCAAAGTATTTCCTGGCTCATAAAAGGTTCAGGTAAGCTGACAATCAATGTCGGGAGTCCGATGAGTGGGACAAAAACAGTCGAAGTTTCATTATAATCTCAGGACTTGTTTTGAAAAATTAAATTAAAAAAGATGAAAGCATTCTTAAAGAAAATATTTTTTACCATTTCATTATTTGTAATGGCAACTACCTTGCAGGCACAGCAGGTAGAGCAATTCCTAAAAGCCTCTGGAAGTCCGGCAAACCCAAAAGTACCCGTAAGCTGGAACCGATATAATGACTATTCCGCGATTACTGAGATCTGTAAAAAGCTAGCAAAAGCTTATCCCGACCTAGTAAAACTTGAATCGATGGGGAAATCACACCTTGGAAAAGAAATGTGGGTGATGACAATTTCTGATTTCAAGAAGGGTGATCCGGGAAGAAAACCTGCGATGTATATTGATGGAAACATCCATTCCAATGAAATACAAGGGAGTGAATTCGCACTATATACGGCATGGTATCTTGCTGAATCTTTTGCAGATACCAAACATATCCAGAACTTATTGGAGGATAAAACCTTTTACATCGCACCAACTATCAACCCTGATGCAAGAGACAATTTTATTCACAAGGCAAATAATGCAAACTCCCCGCGTTCTGGTATGATTCCGGTAGACAATGACCGCGACGGAGAAATAAATGAGGATGGCTTTGATGACCTTGATGGAGACGGGCATATTGTTTTCATGCGTAGGAAAAATCCAAATGGCCGTTTAAAGCCTGATCCTGAAGATCCAAGACGAATGATCAGTGTAGGTGTTGATCAGCAGGGCGAATATGAAATGCTTGGTTATGAGGGTATTGACAATGATGGAGATGGAGATGTAAATGAAGATGGAGAAGGATTTTATGATCCAAACCGAGACTGGGCATGGAACTGGCAGCCAAATTACATACAAAGCGGGGCCTATAAATATCCATTTTCATTACCTGAAAATCGTTCAATTTCTGAATTTGTAATGAAACATCCCAACATTGCAGCCGGGCAGTCGTATCACAATAATGGGGGCATGATACTCCGTGGACCTGGCGCATTGGAGGATTTAAACACCTATAATGCCCAGGATGTTCAGGTTTATGATGCCCTAGGTAAAAAAGGCGAGGAACTGATTCCGGGATATAAATACCTTGTTGTATACAAAGATCTCTACTCTGTTTTTGGCGGCGAACTGGACTGGTTTTATGGCGGAAGGGGTATTTATACGTTCTCCAATGAGCTTTGGACACAGTTTCTGTTATATAATAAACCTGCCGACAGAAACTCCCAAGCTGAACAATATTCATTCGACCGGAATCTGCTCTTTAATGATGCCTTTGTCAATTGGAAAGCATTTAAACACCCTCAATACGGTGATATAGAGATTGGTGGATTTAAGAAATCATTTGGTCGTCTGCATCCGGGTTTTTTGCTTGAAAGCGACGCACACCGCAATATGGCTTTTACCTTGTATCATGCTTATCATACCCCAAAACTTTCGGTCGAAGAGATATCAGAAAAAGATTTGGGTGCAGGTTTAAAGGAAGTAACTGCTGTTATTGCAAATAAGCGTCTGATGCCAACACATTCAAGCCAGGATCTGAAGTACAAAATTGAAGTTCCGGATCTGATCAGTCTGAAGGGTGCAAAAGTAATAGCCGGTATGATCGTGAGCAATCGTGATTTGAACATTACCATGGAACAAAAGAATGACCCTGAAAACATCAAAGTGCCCAATATTCCGGGAAATGGAACTATTACGGTCAGATGGATCATCCAGAACGGAGAGAAATACCAGGTGAATGTCGACAGCAAAAAAGGTGGAATTGCAAGTCGAATAAAATAAGCATGAAAATAATCTTTATCACAGCAAGTCTGCTTCTATTCAGCGAGTTTTTATTTGGCCAGGGCGATAAAGAATTTTTTGATGCAATTCGCTCTCTGGAAGGAAAAACCTATTACGGTAAGGCGATATACATGCCAGATACTACAAAAGCAAATGATTTTTGGGGGAAAAAATTGAGTTTTAAAGTCAATAAAAGTAACAGGTCTAAGTTGGAGCTCCCTTTTAATGTTGGTGAAAACCAAACCCGCACCTGGGTACTTACAACAACGAAGGGGGGAATCCGCCTGAAGCATGATCACCGGCATTCAGACGGCAGCCCTGACAGCATCACCAACTACGGAGGGGATTCTGATCAAAAAATCAGCAACAGATTAAAACAATACTTTCCTGCCGATGAATTTACCTCAACATTAATTCCGGCAGCCAAAACAAACCGCTGGATTATGGAGTTTAGTGATGATAAAAAGAAGTTTTATTACATTCTCGAACGTAACAAAGAGCTTCGCTTTAAAGCAGAATTCAATTTAGAGGTAAATAGTAAATAATTTATTTGAAGAAAATATGATGAAAAGAATCCTTTTTTGCCTTTTTCTGATTACACCATTAGCATTGTTTGCTCAGAACCTTGGAAACCTCAGCGTAGAAAAAATTATGCGGGATCCGAAATGGATGGGTGTATCTCCTTCTAACATCCAGTGGGATGAAAACAGCAAAAACATCTATTTTAACTGGAATCCTGAAAAGCTGGAGGAAGATCCTGTGTACAGGATTTCTACAGATATGCCTAAACCAGAAAAAGTATCCGAAGAAATAACAAAA
This sequence comes from Daejeonella sp., assembly GCA_044341405.1. Lineage (GTDB taxonomy): Bacteria > Bacteroidota > Bacteroidia > Sphingobacteriales > Sphingobacteriaceae > Daejeonella. Next base: position 19,338 of record JBIIRT010000031.1, read on the forward strand.
AACCTGGATAAAGGAGCGGTCGTTTTTACAAAAGACCGGACAAAAGTGCTTTTTGAGCGCAAAGGAGATCTTTTTATCAAAAATATTAGCACAGGACAGGAACTAGCACTTTTAAATACTCTTGAACGTGAATTTAATCCGGTTTTTGATAAAAGCGAAAGTAAAGTGCTTTTCCAACGTGGAGATAACCTTTACAGCATTTCCATAAACGGGGGACAACTGGTACAGCTAAGTAATTTTACCCGTATCAAAAAGAGGCCTGAAAACCAATTATCAAAACAGGATCAGTGGCTTAGGCAAGATCAGATCAATGAATTTGAGATCATCAAAAAAAGGGAGTCTGACCGAAAAAAGCAGGAGGAAAAAAATAAAGCGAATGAGCCAAAAGGTCCGAAAGAATTCTACCTCGATGAGCGCAGTTTTATGAATAGCCTGCGAATAAGTCCGGATGAAAAATTTATCGTCTTTCGGATTATGAAACGTGCGGATGGAAATAAAAACACCATTGTTCCAAACTACATCAGCACAAGCGGATACACTGAAGATATCAGCGGACGTACGAAAGTTGGCAATACTTTAGCCGGCTATGAAAGTTATCTCTATGACATAGAAAGGGACACGATTTATGCTATTTCTACCAAAGATATTCCAGGAATCAAGGATCTACCAGATTATGTAAAGGATTATCCGAAACAGCTAGAAGAAAGAACTAAGAAAAATGAAGACCGAAAGGTATCAATCAATGGCCCATTCTGGAATTCTGACGGCTCTTCGGCAGTAGTGAGTGTTTCGGCACTGGATAATAAAGACCGCTGGATCATGAAGCTGGATCCCCAAAACGGCAAGTTATCACCTCTTGACAGGCAGCGGGATGAAGCATGGATTGGTGGCCCGGGGGTAGGTGGTTTCTTTGGCGGAAGTAATATTGGATGGATTGACAATACTACGATCTATTATCAAAGCGAAGCCAGTGGTTATTCTCATATTTATGTTCAAAATGTAATTACCGGGGATAAAAAACAGATCACAACAGGAAAATATGAAGTCCAGACACTTCAGTTATCCAATGATAAGAAAAGCTTTTATTTCACCGCCAATATTGAGCATCCAGGGATTACTCATTTTTATCGGATTCCCGTTACTGGAGGAAGCTTTGAAAAACTCACCTCCTTGAAAGGAGGCAATGAAGTCAGTCTGTCTCCGGATGAAAAATGGCTCGCGTTCCGTCATTCCAGATCAAACAAGCCATGGGAATTATACCTTCAGGAGAATAAAGCAGGGGCAAAAGCAGAGAAAATCACCAGCTCTGGCAGTGTCGAATTCGAATCGTATAAATGGAGGGAACCTGATGTGATCAGCTTTAAAAACCGTTATGGTTCAGATGTATATGCACGGGTTTACAAACCAAAAAAACCAGCTCCGTCCAAACCGGCAGTAGTATTTGTCCATGGTGCAGGTTACCTTCAGAATGTGCATCATTGGTGGAGCCAGTATTTCAGGGAATACATGTTCAATAACCTCCTTGCTGATTTGGGATATACAATCATAGATATCGATTATACTGCAAGTTCAGGCTATGGGCGGGATCATAGAACCGGAATTTACCGTCATATGGGCGGAAAAGATCTGTCTGACCATGTAGATGGCGTTAAATTGCTCATTGAAAAATATGATGTCAATCCTAAAAATGTAGGTATTTATGGCGGCTCTTATGGCGGATTCATGACATTAATGGGTTTATTCAATGAACCGGAGGTATTTAAATCTGGTGCTGCCCTGCGTTCAGTAACCGACTGGGCACATTACAATCATGGATATACTGCAAATATCCTGAATGAACCGGCCAATGATGAAATTGCTTATAAAAGAAGTTCTCCGATCTATTTTGCAAATGGTTTAAAAGGCAATCTGCTAATGGCACATGGAATGGTAGATGTGAATGTTCATTTTCAGGATATCGTACGACTTTCACAAAGGCTAATTGAACTAAAAAAGGAGAACTGGGAGCTTGCGGTCTATCCTGTTGAGGATCATGCATTTTCAGAACCTTCTAGCTGGACTGACGAGTATAAACGCATCTTAAAGTTATTTGAAAAAACACTCAAATAATTTGCATATATGGCTAAGTCCCTTTAAATGAACGATTTCAGCATTATTTATTTCGATAAAATGTGGAAAACTTCTTTTAGAAGAATAATGAAAAAGTGTAATTTTATAAAATAAAGGTTAATCAACTTTAAAGCTTCTATCTTACGAAAGTAGAACGAATTTTAGACATGCAGTGATTGTACTCTGGAATTCAGGAAACAGCTTTAAGGATCTACAAGTTTTTAATTGTAATTTTAAAAAAACGGCCAGATATTCTATATCCGGCCGTTTTTTTAATTTATAACCTTTTCATTCAATTGATCGCATGGGGCAGAAGCCGAATGTCCATATTTAATTCCAGCTTCCGCTGGAATGACAATTCAGTTGAGAAATATAGGGAGGTTCCCGCTTTCGCGGGAATGACAAAATGAAAAGTGTGAATAGGGAGATTCCGAACTTCCAGAATTGAAATTTTTCGGATAACAAATATGGATGAGGTTCCAGCTTTCGCGGGAATGACAAAATGAAAAGTGTGAATAGGGAGATTCCGAACTTCCAGAATTGAAATTTTTCGGATAACAAATATGGATGAGGTTCCAGCTTTCGCGGGAATGACAAAATGAAAGTTGTGAATAGGGAGTTTCCAGCCTCCGCTGGAATCGGATTTAGCAAACCAACCCTCCGTATTATTATGCTTTTAAGGTTCAGTTTTTCAATATGATTACAAACAAAATATCACAACATTTCCAAATTATATATTTCGATTCCAGCGAAGGCTGGAATCTCCTTACTCCCTAACAAAACTTGTCATTCTCGCGAAGGCGAGAACCTCCTCACAAACATCTAAAATTTCTGGTCGACAACAACCGGAATCTCCTTACTCCCTAACAAAACTTGTCATTCTCGCGAAGGCGAGAACCTCCTCAATAGAATCTTATCCTTTTCTTGGTAAATTTTTTGTCTCATCCTTTCCAGGCATAGTTTTTTCCATATTTTAGATTATTATGGATTGTAAACTATGAATTTTCGCCACTTAGGGTTTAGCCTCATTCTGTTTTTCCCTCTTTTTGTCTTTGGGCAAAGCTCCATTCAACTCAATTCGTCAGAAATTAAGCTTGGAATCCAAAAATTAAATACAGTGGGCTCCGCATTATATATCGCCGCGCATCCTGATGATGAAAATACACGCCTACTAGCATTTCTTGCCAAAGAAAAGAAATTCAGAACGGGGTATTTATCACTAACCAGAGGTGATGGAGGACAAAACCTCATCGGAAATGAGCAATCTGAATTACTCGGACTCATACGTACCCAGGAATTGCTTGCAGCCAGACGCACGGATGGTGCAGAACAATTTTTTTCTAGAGCCGTCGATTTTGGTTTTTCAAAAAATTCGGACGAGACCTTTCGAATCTGGAATAAAGAACAAGTTCTTGCCGATGCCGTTTGGGTAATTAGGAAATTCAGACCAGACATCATAATCACCCGTTTCCCAGAAGATGAACGCGCCGGACATGGTCACCACGCCGCATCTGCGATTATTGCCCGTGAAGCATTTATCGCTGCAGCCGATTCAAAACGGTTTCCTGAACAACTTAAATATGTAGAAGCATGGCAAGCCAGACGAATAGTTTGGAATACCTATAATTTCGGCTCAATGAATACCACTGCCGAAGATCAGTTAAAATTGGAGGTTGGTGCCTTTAACGCTTTACTGGGGAAAGGCTACGGTGAAATTGCCGCCGAGAGCCGGACTCATCATAAAAGCCAGGGTTTTGGAAGTGCCCGGCAACGCGGACAAGCAGTAGAATATTTTATTCATACGTCAGGAATTTTATCAAAGAAAGACCTATTTGAAGGGATAAATTCTCAATGGAGCCGTATCCAGGGAGGTGAAGAAATCGGGAAAATGATTCATGCCGCGGATCAGAATTTTAACTCTGATAAACCGTCAGCTTCCGTGCCTGCCTTGGTCAAGATCCTAAAGGTTATTGAGAGTTTACCCGAAGGTTATTGGAAAGAACAAAAATCTAAAGAATTAAAAGATCTGATTGCAGCAGCAGCCGGACTGTGGTTTGAGTCGTATACTTTACAGGCCGTGCAAGCATTAGGCGACAGTATAAAAATACGTTCTGATATTGTTCTTCAATCCAAATTCCCCGTTAAATTGCTAAGTGTAAATACACAAAAACAGGATTTTGATCTGAAGGAAGGAGTATCAAAAAGTATTCAAAGCAGTGTATTGGCAAAAGAGATCACAGAACCTTACTGGCTGTTCGAAGATCATCCCATGGGCATGTTCAAAATCGATGATCAGCTGTTAATTGGCCATCCCGAGAAGCCCGGTTCTACAATAATTAGCTTCAGTTTCAGAATTGAAGATCATGAAATTTCATATCAGCGCCCCGCAGTTTATAAATATACTGATCAGGTTCGGGGTGAAGTTTATCAACCTTTGATTATTGCTCCAGCTGTTACAGCCAGTATCACAGATAAAGCATATGTATTTGTGGGAAACACCAGCAAAAGCATCACAGTCGTTCTTAAAAGCTTTCGGAATAAAACCCAAGGAACTATAAGTCCGCAGGTACCCCCCGGATGGAAAATTGAACCGCAAAAAATAGTGTTTGATCTTCCAAAAAAAGGAGACGAAAAAACTGTTCAGTTTACAATCAGCCCTAGCGATCGGGCTGAATCCGGAAAGTTTTCATTACAAGTTCAGTCGGCAGGACAGACTTATAATCGTGCTCACCGGATTATTAATTATGATCATATTCCAATTCAAAATCTTTTTCCACTAGCCGAGGCAAAAATAGAACGGATTGAACTCAAAACCGGGGGTAAAAAGATCGGATATATTGCAGGTGCGGGTGATCTAATCCCTGAGTCATTACAACAAATTGGTTATCAGGTTAGTACTCTGTCCGAAACCGAGATAATGACTACCGATCTCTCAAATTACGATGCAATCATCACTGGAGTGAGGGCTTATAACGTCAATGAAAGATTAACCCTCATGCAGCCTAAACTAATGGAATATGTTAGTAAAGGGGGAATATTATTGATTCAATATAATGTCAATAACCCATTGCTGGTCCAGAATATTGGACCTTATCCATTTAAAATTACCCGCGACAGGGTTACTGATGAGAATTCAGGTGTACGATTGCTTGAAAAAGATCATCCTGTTTTGAACTATCCCAATAAGATCACAGCCAAAGATTTTGAAGGTTGGATTCAGGAACGAGGACTGTATTTCTTATCGGATGCTGATCCAAAATACAAAAGAATATTAAGCATGAATGATCCCGGCGAAACAGCAAAAGACGGGTCACTACTGGTTACCGATTATGGCAAGGGAAGATTTGTGTACACTTCGCTTGTTTTTTTCCGGGAATTACCTGCCGGAATACCCGGTGCATACAGATTATTTGTAAATTTGCTCACGAAACAAAAAGAATAATAAAGATGAAAACTGAAAACTCTGCAAAATCAAATAGCATTTATTTCATTATTCCAGCAGTATTATGTGGTATACTAACTGCCTATGTGGTTACTGGATCTGTTGGTCACATGGTATTAGGAGCAGTATTGGGTCTGCTCACTGCGGGCTTCTGGGCCAATGTTGTAAAGCATGGAGAAGAAGCCTGATCAGGATCTTCCACCTTTTGTAAAGACCTGGAACCAGTTCTACTATCTTTTGATCGTATGGCTGCTATTCCTGATTGTCTTGTTTTATCTGTTCACTAGAACATTTGAATGAGCGGGATTGACTGGATAGTTTTGATAACTACCCTCCTCGTAATTGTCGCATATGGCATTTACAAGAGTCGGGGGACAGAAAATATTGAAGGCTATCTTCTTGGAAACCAATCTTTTCCATGGTACAGTGTAACCCTGTCGGTTATGGCCACTCAGGCCAGTGCAATTACTTTTTTATCGGCTCCCGGACTTGCATTTTCGTCAGGAATGGCATTTGTGCAGTTTTACTTCGGACTTCCATTGGCCATGATCGTGTTGAGTATAACCTTCGTGCCCATTTTTCATAAACTTAAGGTCTATACAGCATATGAGTTTCTTGAAAATCGCTTTGATCTAAAAACAAGGGCATTAACAGCCTTTTTGTTTCTGATTCAACGGGGTCTTTCAACCGGAATTACCATTTATGCGCCATCGATTATACTCTCTACCATTCTTGATATTGATACAACAGTTACTACGCTGTTTATCGGCGGACTTGTAATAAGTTATACGGTTTATGGTGGCACAAAGGCGGTATCCTATACCCAAATGCTGCAAATGGCTGTCATATTTTCGGGGATCTTGATAGCAGGAATTCTGGTTGTAAAAATGCTTCCTGAAACCGTGGGCTTTGGAAAAGCTTTACAGATAGCTGGTAAAATGGGCCGCACAAATGCCATTGATTTTTCCTTCGACTGGAATAATCAGTATACCGTTTGGAGCGGATTGATTGGCGGATTTTTTCTGCAATTATCCTATTTTGGAACTGATCAGAGTCAGGTGGGGCGGTATCTTACTGGTTCATCGGTTGGTCAAAGCAGGCTCGGTTTATTGATGAACGGACTTTTAAAGATCCCAATGCAGTTTCTGATTCTTTTGATTGGAGTACTTGTATTTACCTTTTATCAATATCATCAGCCACCAATATTTTTTAATAGTTACGAGCTAGGCAAGCTAGAAAAGAGTCCGTATAACAAAGAACTGGAAAAGATAAAAACAGATTATTCGAATGCATTTACTGAGAAACAGGCAGAAATCAATCGCCTGGAACAGGCAATGGATGCAAAGGATGAGACAGCTATTAATACTCAGCGTACGATTCTGGAGAATGCCGACAAAAAAACCAAAGCAATCAGGCAGCAGGCAGTAGACCTAATGAAAAAAAATGATCCGGATGCAGAAACCAATGATAATAATTATGTCTTTCTTAGTTTTGTCACCAAATATCTTCCGCAGGGACTTATCGGCTTACTGATCGCGATCATTTTCCTGGCTTCGATGGGATCCACTTCAAGTGCATTAAATTCACTGGCTTCAACTACTGTTATTGACATTTATAAGCGACTGGTTAACCCGTATGCTTCGGATGAAAAATACCTTTCAGTATCCAGATGGACTACCATAATCTGGGGCCTTTTTTGTATCCTAATGGCATTATACGCAAGCAAAATGGGGAATCTGATTGAGGCAGTCAATATACTGGGATCTTTATTCTATGGAACCATTCTCGGAATTTTCATCGTTGCCTTTTACCTAAAAAAGATCGGCGGGGCAGCCACCTTCACCGCGGCTATCATTACAGAAATTATAGTATTCAGCTGCTGGATGTTGGATCTGATGGCCTTCTTATGGCTTAATGTGGTGGGTTGTGTGCTTGTGATGTTGATTGCCATGATACTTCAAAACCTCCAAAAGACTTCAATTGAAGCCTCTCAGAATTAGAATAAAAAATTAACCTTGGTCAAAAATTAGCTATTTTGACCTTAGTCTATTTCTCAAAAATCCATCAAAGAGATACAACGCAATAATAATATCAACGAAAATGAAGATATTGATATAAGTGCTGTTCAGATATTTGGCTGTATCAATTGCAGGCATTGTAAATTCAGGAGTTTTAAATCCTGTGGTCTGTGACCAGTCGATCTGATAAAACAAAACCCCGAGCAAGGCAGTTATGGTGAATAGGAAAAATGCAGCAATTCCGAAAATAATCCTCTTATCAATCAATGATTTAAGGGTGGCGGGAACAGGTTCCAGATTGATTTTCTCCATCACATTTCTGGTAAAACCCATCGAAGGTTCATCCTGACCTAATGCAGAAACCATTTTATTGAATGATTTACATTCATCATATACCTGCTGATAAACCGGATCACTTTTTATCAGACCTTCTGTTAGCTCCCTTTCCTGAAGAGTACCTGTCCCATCCAGATAATCCCAGATTCTTTGTTCTATAAGATTCATAATAATTCCTTCACTTCATGGTGTAAAATATTCTCAATTTTTTCTTTCAGGCGATGCCTTGCCCGGTGCAGCTTTACTTTAACCGTATTTGCTTCCATCCCTAAAGCCTGCCCAATCTCTTCCAGCGATTGCTCTCCCTGATAGAAAAGTGTAATTACAGCCGCATCATCGGGTGAAAGCTGATCAATAGCCCGGTTCACAAAGACCATTTTAGATTTATGTTCCACATCATCAGCGTTCAGATCGGAAACATGGTTTTGGATGTTCAGTAAACCAGCTTCGGTATCAATTGATTGAATATCAAGTCGCTTTTTTCTTAAAAAGGTCATCGCTGTTGTATAAACAATGCTATAAAGCCAGGTACTAAACTTAGAAGTACTTCTAAACGTATTTAAAGACCGATAAGCTTTTATAAAGCAGTCCTGAGCAATTTCTTCAGCATCTTCCCTGTTCTTTGCAAATCTCAATGCGAGCGTAAACACAAAGCGTTGGTGGCGCTTCATAAGATCGGCATAGGCCGCTTTTTCGCCACCAAGGACCTTTTTTATAAGTTCTGTATCTGAATACTTGTTTTGCATCAATAATCCATGTGACGCCTGAAGAATTGGAAAGGTTACAGGTTAGAAACAATAAAATATATTAATTAAACGAAAAGTTAAGATGAAATCAAAAAGCTAATTTTATGATTATAATTTGTCAGATAAGGTATGAAAGACACAATAATTTGTTTTTTGAAACCAATACCTATGTTTTATAGGTCAGTTCAGCCCTTTCCTCCGAGGTAGTTCCGGCATGAAATCCTGGTCGACATCAATTTATTAATAGCCGGAAGCTACCTTCTCCGGCAAGGTTTATTTTACGTGGAGCTGTATTTCATGGGAACGGATAACCCGACGCTTTTGGTGTGCGCCCAATATCATTGTTTAAAATCTCCCATATTTAATAAACAATACTTTAATTTTATTCATGATTAGCATACTTCGTGTGATTTCAAATTTATACCGCTCATAGCCGCGGAGGCCTATTTCCTTTTTCCTTGATGAAAAAGTAACCAATGCCGAACCGCCCTTGCGGTGAGACCACGAAGGCCTATAAAAAACAATAATAAAAACTGAGTAAAATCAAGACTGACCCCTCTCAAAGGTCGGGGCAGGCTA
>JBIIRT010000121.1:0-8085 GCA_044341405.1 Daejeonella sp.
GAATTCCACTTGGAAAAGTGATTGACTGTGTCTCTAAAATTAATACAGGCGGCAAGTACGATTCAAAAGCCTTTCAAAAATCAGTTGGTTTAAATGGTGTAGGTACCAAGGCAGTAAATGCACTTTCATCTAATTTTACTGTTCAGTCTTATCGTGATGGCCGGACTAAAAAGGCTGAATTTGAGCAGGGCGTTCTAGTGAACGATTTGCCTGAGACAGAAAGTACCCAGAGGAACGGAACTGCAGTTATTTTTTATGCCGATGAAACTATTTTCAGGAATTACCATTATATCCCTGAGTTTGTAGAGAGTATGATCTGGAATTATGTATTTCTTAATTCCGGACTCACGATTAATTTTAATGGAACCAAATTTTTCTCTGAAAGGGGTTTATACGATTTGCTTACCCGTAATACTGAAGCAGAGACCCTCCGTTATCCGATTATTCACCTTAAGGGTGAGGATATAGAGGTGGCTATGACTCATGGTCAGCAATATGGTGAAGAGTATTATTCTTTTGTAAACGGACAGCATACCACCCAGGGCGGAACACATCAGGCAGCATTCAGGGAAGCAGTGGTAAAAACAATCCGTGAATTTTATAAAAAGGAGTTTGATGCTTCCGATGTCAGGGCTTCTATAGTTTCTGCTATTTCAATCAGAGTTCAGGAGCCTGTGTTTGAATCGCAAACGAAAACCAAACTTGGTTCGCAAAATATAGCTCCTGATGGTCCTTCAGTTCGTACTTTCATTAATGATTTCATCAAGAAGGAACTGGATGATTATCTGCATAAACACCCTTCAGATGCGGATGCTCTGTTGAAACGAATACTTCAATCTGAACGTGAACGAAAAGATATTGCCGGAATCAAAAAACTAGCAAATGAGCGTGCAAAAAAGGCGTCATTACACAATAAAAAATTGAGGGATTGTAAAATTCATTTTGACGATAACCATGAGCGCAAGCAAGATACTACCTTATTTATAACTGAGGGAGATTCTGCGAGTGGTTCTATTACAAAATCCAGAGATGTAATGACACAGGCAGTGTTTAGTCTGAAAGGTAAGCCACTCAACTGCTTTGGTTTGACAAAAAAGGTTGTTTATGAAAATGAGGAATTTAATCTGCTTCAGCATGCCCTGAATATTGAAGATGGATTAGATAATCTTAGGTATAACAATATTGTTTTTGCCACTGATGCCGATGTCGATGGAATGCACATCCGTTTATTACTAATGACCTTTTTCCTTCAGTTTTTCCCTGATCTGGTTAAAGCAGGACATGTTTCAATTCTTCAAACTCCGCTTTTCAGGGTCAGAAATAAGAAGGAAACTATTTACTGTTATAGTGATGAAGAAAGGCAGCGAGCCATACATAAACTAGGTAATAAGCCCGAAATAACCAGATTTAAGGGCTTGGGTGAAATATCACCCGAAGAATTCGGATTGTTCATCGGAGCAGATATTCGACTTGATCCTGTAATTCTTTCAAAAGAACAAGGTATTAAGACTATACTGGAGTATTATATGGGTAAAAACACCCCCGATAGGCAGCAACATATTATTCAAAACCTCCGTGTGGAAGTTGATTTTCTTGCTGAGGAGCAGGAAGCTGCAGCATTATTAGCAGATGCTGTATGATGCAGAAAAAAAATATTTCCATTTCTTTTGAGGAATATTCTTCTGTTGATGAATTAAGTAGTACAGATAGAAATCTTTGCCTGGAGTCTGTTAACGCTATGGCGAGTTCTCATTCACCCTATTCGGGTTTCAGGGTTGGAGTAGCCGTAATCCTTGCGAGTGGGAAGATTGTGTATGGCAGTAATCAGGAAAATGTGGCTTATCCTTCAGGCTTATGCGCCGAACGGGTTGCGCTCTTCGCTATTGGTTCTTCATATCCCAATGACAAGATTATAAGTATGGCAATAAGTGCGCAGACTGATCATTTTGAAATAAAGGAACCTGTTACCTCATGCGGAGCCTGCCTTCAAGTTATGGCAGAATACGAAAAGAAACAGTCTAGTCTGATCAATGTTCTCTTTTATTGCCCCAATGGATCTATTATCCGTACCGTAGGAATAAAAAGTTTACTTCCTTTTGCCTTTACCGAAACAAGACTTCAAAAATAATCGTAAATTGTATGATGTGGATTTTAATTTGTCTCATCCCTTGTTAAATTGGACTATTCAATGGAGCATTATTGAAAATTCTATTTAATAGATTGATAAATGATGAATAAATATTTATTCCTGCTGCTTACAGTTTTGTTTTCTGCCGCTAATAGTTTCGGCCAGATCAGATTATCATCTATTAAGGTGGACGAATGGGTAAAGAAGAATTTCAGCGGACAGGGGATAGTAGTTGGAAACATTAAATTTAAAGGATACCCGCTTTCTACCTTGTCCTACACAAGTACAGGGAATATTTTGAAGGTCCAGAAGGGCTTAATTCTTTCAACAGGAAACTCCTATAATGTGGCGGGTTATAATAATTCCCATAATCAAAGTTCCACTTTTGGAGATATATCATCCCCTCAAACTGATCCCGATCTATCGACTATTGTCAGTGGTATGTTCTTTGATATATGTAGTGTAGAGTTTGATTTTGTCCCTATGGATAACAGCATTCAATTTAATTATCAATTTGGCTCTGACGAATATCCGGAATATGTTGATTCACCCTATAATGATGTTTTTGCATTTATTGTTTCTGATGATAGCAGCTCTAAAAATATTGCTTTAATTTCTGGAAGCGAAGTTCCTGTTAGTATAAATACGATCAACTTTAAACTTAACCAAGATCAATTTATAGATAATAATTTATATAAGCAGGTTGTTGTTAAAAGACAAGAGCCACTCAAAGCAACGTATAAAGGGACTTTGCCTGGCAGAATATTAAGAGGTATTGGTTCGGTATTTGCCATCAAAGGGCCTGTTGCCGGTGACCAGACAGTCATTAAGGCTGATCCTGAATTATTGAAAACTCTTGATGCAAACCTTTACCGTAATCTGCGCTACGATGGGATCACTAAAAAGCTGGTGGCGCAGACTTATGTTACACCTTTTAAAAAATATCATTTAAAAATTGTAATTGCCGATGTGTCTGACAACATTTATGATTCAGGAGTTTTTTTAGAAGACAGAAGTCTGACTTCGAAAAAAGATATTCAACAGCCTGGATTTGTCGATTACCCCGATTTGAGTAAGGTAATTGATGCTAATCTGATCTTACAGGGAAAAACACTTGAGGAAATACTTCCAGCAAATTATAAAATGGAATTGACAAAATCTCCAGAGCAGATGGTTGCTGTTTCTCAACAAAATCCCAATCCTGCTGCTCAACAAAATCCCAATCCTGTTGTTCAGCCAAGCACCAATTCTGCCTCTCAAAAAACTCCCGTTTCCTCTCCTAGGTCCAAGACATCTCCTGCTCAGTCTGCTCAACCTAAAAAGGGTTCGGTAGCGGCTCCAAAACCTGTAGATGTACCATCACCTGCACAGAGGAAAGTGGCTCTCACTGAACCGGAAATTGAATTGCCAAGTATTGTTATCTTATTTGATTTTGATAAGTCGGAAATTACTGAGATAGAAATGTCTAAACTCCGGAATGCCATTAATAAGTATCAACAAGTAAAAAATCAATATTCAATTAACATTTCAGGTCATACTGATAATTATGGCAGTCTGGATTACAACTATGCACTTTCAGAGCGTAGAAACAAGGCAGTTATCAGTGCTGTTAGTGAAATCCTTGGAGAGAAAATCAGAATACCTGCCAACAGTAAATCATATACAAAACCGGTTGCAGATAATACCACTGATGATGGTCGGCAGTTAAATCGTCGTGTTGAGCTGGTGTTTATTAAGAAAAAGTAATGTCGAGTTGTCTATTGATAGATTTACTCTTCTTTTTCAATGAATAACATTGTTGAAAACCTGTTCCAAGAAATTTCAGTTCTTTGTTGCCATTGTTATTAATGGCTTTGAAATATTATAGTTAATAAAATTCCTCTGTTTAATCTAAAAGCTAAATTTAATTGGGGGGCTGTTTAAAACTTAGCGCTTGGTTTTTCATATGATAACTTATATTTACCACAATAGAATTCCATATTAAGGATGAGTGAAGAAATAGAAAATACAGACAGCGAAAACAACAATACTGCAGGTGAAGAAAAAGCTTTACACAATGTAACATCCCTTTCTGGGTTGTATGAAAATTGGTTTTTAGATTATGCGTCCTATGTTATTCTGGATCGGGCCGTTCCTCATATACATGACGGTTTAAAGCCGGTTCAGCGCCGTATTTTACATTCTTTAAAAGAAATGGACGATGGGCGGTTTAATAAAGCTGCCAACGTAATTGGTAATACGATGAAGTATCATCCACATGGAGATGCCTCAATTGGTGATGCCATGGTTCAAATCGGACAAAAGAATTTATTAATTGATACTCAAGGTAACTGGGGAGATCCAATTACGGGAGATTCTGCAGCTGCACCACGATACATCGAAGCCCGGTTGTCTAAATTTGCTAATGAGGTGGTATTTAATCCTGATACAACCGAATGGCAAAGTAGTTATGACGGCAGAAACAGGGAACCTGTTACTCTTCCTGTTAAATTCCCACTATTACTTGCTCAGGGTGCAGATGGGATTGCAGTCGGACTTGCAACTAAAATTATGCCTCATAATTTCGTGGAATTAATTGATGCTTCAATTGAAGTTCTGAAAGGTAATCGCCCCGATCTTTTACCCGATTTCCAGATGGGTGGTATGGCCGATTTCAGTAACTATAATGAAGGTATGCGGGGTGGTAGAATCAGGGTTCGTGCTAAGATTATTGAGCGAGATAAGAAAACTCTGGCTATCACTGAGATACCTTATACAACTACTACAGGCGGACTTATAGACAGTGTGATCTCGGCCAACGATAAAGGCAAAATCAAGATCAAAAAAATTGAAGATAATACAGCCAAGGATGTTGAAATCATCATTCATCTCGCACCGGGGATTTCGCCAGATGTGACTATTGATGCGCTTTATGCATTCACTGATTGCGAGGTTTCTATTTCCCCAAATACCTGTATTATCAAAGGGGATAAGCCCTACTTCATGAGTGTGAATGATATTCTAGTTGAGAGTACTCAGCACACCAAAGGCCTGCTTAAGCTTGAACTTGAGATTAAACTTGCGGAGTTAAAGGAAAAGATTTTTTTTAGTTCCTTACTTAAAATATTTATTCAGGAAGGAATGTATAAGAATCCGGAGTACGAAGGTTCCGGTAATTTTGAAGCGGTAGTTGAGGTTTTGAATAAATTGTTCAGCCCTTTCTTTTCCCAGTTATATCGCGAAATCCTTCCCGAGGATTATAAAAAGCTGATCGATAAACCAATGAGTAGTATTACTCGCTTTGATCTCAAGAAATCTGACGAGCAGTTACTGGCTTTGGAAAGTGATATTAAAGAGGTTAACAAGCATCTAAAACATCTCACTGATTATGCAATTGCCTGGTTTGAAAAGTTAAAGGGTAAGTATGGTTCAGGCAGGGAACGTAAGACTGAAATCAGAGCATTCGATCGTGTGGAGGCATCAAAAGTAGCTCTGGCAAATGTTAAGCTCTACATGAACCGTGAAGATGGATTTATTGGAACTGGATTACGTAAGGACGAATTTGTGTGCGATTGTTCTGACTTGGATGAGGTGATTGTTTTCAGGGAAGATGGTAAATTCAATGTTTCAAAGGTTGCAGAAAAGACCTTTGCAGGCAAAGCGATTGTGCATGCTCAGGTCTTTAAGAAGAATGATGAACGTACAGTTTATAACCTGATATACAGGGACGGGGAAAGTGGTACGTCCTATATCAAACGATTTTCCGTACTGGGTGTTACCCGGGATAAGGAGTACGACCTGACCAAGGGTGGAAAGGGTTCGAAAGTGCTGTATTTTACTGCAAACCCAAATGGAGAAGCGGAAATAATTAATATTCAGCTTAAGCCTCATTCTAAACTCAAAAAACTTCAATTCGATCTTGATTTTGCAGATCAGGTGATTAAAGGTAGAAGTTCTATGGGTAATATTGTGACAAAATACCCGGTCAAGAAAGTTCTTTTAAAGAGCAAGGGTCTTTCCACTTTATCCGGACGTAAAATCTGGTATGATGATGTTTTGAAACGTTTAAATGTAGATGGAAGAGGGAAGTATCTTGGTGAATTTGATGGTGACGACAGAATCCTTACTCTAAACCCTCAGGGTATATATGAACTGAGTAGCTTTGATTTGAGTAACCATTTTGATGATAAATTGCTACTTATTGAGAAGTTTAATTCTGAAAAAGTATTTGCTTCGATCTATTTGGAAGGCAAATCGGGTGCTCATTATCTCAAGCGATTTGTTTTTGAAAATGCCTCTATTGGTAAGAAGACCAGCATCATTAGCGAGGAGCAAGGATCAAAATTGATTCTGATCTCGGGTCATCTTCAACCCAAGATTAGACTTGAAGTATTGAAGGGTAAAACCAAAATCGCAGAGGAATCTGAGATTGATTTGAGTGAAGCAATTGAGGTTAAGGGCATGAAGGCCATGGGAAACAGGCTAAGTCCGCATGAAGTGAAAGAGATTAACCTTCTTCCTTCTACTATTGAGGATGATGAAGAGATTCTTGCTATAGATTCTGAACCGGATGAAAATGAAAGCGTTGAACCGGGTGATGATACCGGTACTCCTGTTTCCTCTAAGGCGAATGACATTGAGGAAAAAGTAGAGCAGGCTGAGAATACCGAGTCAATAGTTGAAGGACCAATATCAGAAACTGAATCTTTGCTGGAGGAGGAAAGTGAGGGGGATATTATTACTGATGCCATTGAGGACACTTTAGATGAGGCTCAGGAGATTACCGAAGTTCCTAAAGAACCTACGGAGGAAGAATTAAAGCTGTCAAAGAAAATTGATTTTGAGATCACCAATCCGGATGATCTGGATATTGATGATAAAGGGCAGATTGGATTGTTCTAAAGGCTGACAGGGTTTCAAACCCTGTCAGCCTCACTTTCTGTTATGCCCTCCGTGTTTATTTCAAATGTTAGATGGTCCGTTTGGCGGGCTGCCCGTCCCAATGAAAAACAGCTCCGGGTAAAATAAACCTTGCCGGAGGTGGTAGCTTCCGGCGATTTGTAATTTGATGTCATACGTGATTTCTTGCCGGAACTACTCCGGAGGAAAGGGCTGGGCTAAGCTATGAAACACAGGTATTGGTTTCAAAAATCAAATTATTAGGGCTCCAGAGCCTTATCTCCCTAATTATAACCGTATTATTCAACCCTTCTTTATATCGAACTCAGGTTATTTTAATTTATCCCTGAACTCTCTAATAAATTTATGCAGCTTCGGTTGAATAACATGCACACAATATCCTTTGTTCGCATTATTGTTATAATAATCTTGGTGATAATTTTCGGCCGAATAAAATATTGATACTGGGGTCACTTCAGTAACAATTGGCCGCTCAAACACCAAATCTTTTTCCAATTGATCAATAATATTTTCGGCGGCAAGTTTCTGTTCTTGATTTTCATAGAAAACAACCGAACGATATTGAGTGCCAACATCATTTCCCTGCATATTCAGGGTAGTTGGATCATGGGTTTTAAAGAATACAAGCAAGAGCTCTTCAAAAGTGATTTCTTCCGGATTAAATTCAATCCGTATTATTTCGGCATGTCCGGTATCTCCATTGCAGATATCCTCATATGTGGGATTGAGTTTATGCCCTCCCATATAGCCTGATACTACCTTCGTTACTCCTTTTAAATTCTGAAAAACTGCTTCTGTACACCAAAAGCAGCCGCCGCCAAATATTGCCTGTTCCATATTAATAAATGTGAGAATTTATTATGAGAGAATTATAATAGCCCTGTAAAGAATTTCAGAAGATTATATCATCTTTTAGAGGTATAGCCAAAGATGCCGCCGCTGACTATTTCAAATAGCTTGAACTTTTTGCCGGACTGCCCGTCTCGATGAAAAACAACTCCGACTAAAATAAACCTTGCCGGAGGATGTTCCAGATTTCACTGGAATGACAACGATTT
>JBIIRT010000032.1:0-28224 GCA_044341405.1 Daejeonella sp.
CTGAGATTGCTAAACCACATAATGTGCCGGTACTGGTAGATGCCGCTGCAGAAAATTTGACTTTGCCGCCGGTACACTTAAAAAGAGGTGCTACCATTGTTGCATACAGTGGTGGAAAAGCAATTTGTGGTCCGCAATGTGCCGGTTTAATGCTTGGTGACAAATCTATTTTAATGTCTGCATGGCAGGCAAGTTCCCCACATCATGGTCCGGGGCGCGATAATAAAGTTGGCAGGGAGGAAATGATCGGAATGATGGCGGCTGTAGAAGACTGGGTGAAGCGTGACCATGCTGCCGACTGGAAGAAATGGCTGGGATGGCTGGATACTATTTCTAAAAGATTAAGTCCGATTTCAGGTTTAAAACTGGAAGTTATTGAACGCACCTTGTTGGATAATAAAACACCAGTATTAAAGGTGAGCTGGGATTCCAAAAAACTTGATATCAGTGGATTTGAAGTTGCCGAAGAATTGGGAAGAAACAAGCCCAGAATCGCGGTTTGGGCTGAGGACGGAAGTAATGGGGAGAGTTTTTTCAATATCACTACCGGACAAATGCAGCCGGGAGAAGAGAAGATCGTTGCAGAAAGAGTTTATGCAATTTTCTCGAAAAAGCGTATCCCGAAATCTGAAAGTATGACGGGACCTGCGGCGAACCTGAGCGGACTTTGGGACTTAAGTATTCAGTTTTTCAGCAGTGTAAGTCAACATTCATTAAGTATTGTTCAGGATGGTAACTGGTTGAGTGGTGCTCACCAGACTGATTTTCAATCAGGGCGTATGAGTGGGACAATTGAAGGAAATCGGGTCATGATGCAAAGCGCTATGCGAATTGTGGGAGACGATCTTACGTATCAGTTTTCAGGGCTTGTAAATGGGGATATGATATCTGGTGATATTCATCTTGGTGAGTACCGTACTGCTAAGTTCACAGCAAAACGAAATGAGCAAAAAGTGCCAAGAAGAAAAGTAAACATTCCTGCAGGACCGCCATTGGCAACCTAAGCTGTACACTAATTTTTAGAGAATCTTTTAAATAATGCATTAGGATATGAAATCAACACGAAGATCAGTTATAACCAGCCTTTTTTCAACCATTGCCGGAATGGCCGGATTTAGTCTGGTAGCACACTCCCAGACTCCCCAAAATAATAATGCCCCGTTTTTAAGTACCGGAGCATCCCCGGATGTAACCTTATACCCCGGATCAATTCGTTATGGAAATCTGGTCTTTGTATCAGGCACTGGCGCAGATGCTGAATCTGTTTTTGAAATTAAAGCGGATACCGACTTTGTACTGAAAAAAATGGAGAAGAGGTTATTGGCTGCAGGATCCTCAATGGAAAAGGTATTGAAAGTCACGGTATTTTTAAGTGATATGGCCGATTTTGAAGGGATGAACGAAGTGTACAGAGGAAGATTTGGAGACAAAGTACCAGTTCGTTCAACTGTTGCGGTTGCTAAAGGAGGGATCCCAGGCCGTTCGATTATTGAGATTGATTGTATTGGGTATGTTTAAAGCCTAATCTACAGACTAAGCATAATTTAAGAAAACAAGATAATCATTTATAAGGCCTATTGAAACAGGTTTTGGTTAAAACATTTAATCATGAAAAGAAGAAATTTCTTAGAGAAGACCCTGGCAACTAGTGGGGCTTTATTGGTTCCCGGGGCTTCTGTTGCGGCTATCAATCATGGGACTGCAAAGAATGAAGTTCAAATCGATAAAAATGATCATGAAACGGTCTTTGATGAGGTAATCATAGAAAGACCCGTCAGTGGTCAACCTCACAAGGGTAAAGTTCTAGCAGTAATTCAGCCTCATTGCGATGATATTCCAATTTTTGCCGGTGGTACTGTAGCTAAATTAATTGATGAAGGTTATACCGGCTATCTGATTCGAACCACCAATGACGATGCGGCAGGAAGTGGGAAAAACTATGGCGAGGTGGTTTCAAATAATGAATTTGATACTGAAGAGGTTGCACGGGTTCTGGGCTTAAAAAAAACCTATCACCTAAATTATAGGAATCATAATATGGATGAGAATAACATCCAAGAAATCAAAGCCAGGATGATTTTTTTGATCCGGATGTTGAAAATTGATACGGTTATATGTTATGATCCATGGGCACCTTATGAAAACAATCCGGATCATTATATCACCGGACGCGCAGTTGAAGCGGCAATTACACCTGCCGGCAGTCATTTAGATTACCCTGAACAGTTGGATCTTGTTAAGCCACATAGCGTTGCAGAAAGATATTTCTTTACCAGAAGAGGTCCGCAATATGTCAATCGAATTGTAGACATTTCAAAATATATTGATAAAAAGGTCGAATCTAATATGGTCAATGTGACTCAGGGACCTGCAGGAAAAAATGGATCAATACTCAGAAAAAAACTTGCTGCCGAGGGTAAAAGCCTTCCAATTCTTGGGAATGACGATAGAACTGCAGATTTTAATTATATCAAGCATTTCGTTCTTGATATTGAATCTCCAAGATTGAGATTTGCACCCTCTGACAAGAAAATTGGCGAAAAATATGGTCTGGAATGGGCGGAAAGATTCCATTACATCGGGCCGCTTCACTCCAATCAGGATGATTACATAACAAAAAATGCTGTTCCGCTTAAAAAATAATTTCAGACAATGGATAAATTAAAACTTCTGGTATTTCTGACCCTCCTACTTTGCAGGTTTTCATTAGCCGCACAACAAAGCAGTAAGATCTATGGGATAATTATCAAGGGCGGCCATGTAATTGATCCAAAAAATAATATTGATGAGCTGATGGATGTTGCCTTGCTTGATGGCAAAATAGCATTAATTGCTAAAAATATTAATGCTGATCAAGCCACACAGGTTGTAGACGCTGCTGGAATGTATGTAGCTCCGGGTTTAATTGATATTCACTCTCGTTTGGGTTACACGCTTCCTGATGGTTATACTTTTAGGGTTGGTGTTACAACTATTGTGGATGCCGGTGATTCTGATTATGAATCCTTTGCAAATTTCAAAAAGCAGATTATTGATAAATCAAGTACCAGGGTCCTGTCCTTTTTGAATATTAAAGGAGGAGATTACAAGGGTGCTGCTAATGAAAAAGGTACAGGTGATAAAATAGCTTCTGAGTCGGCTAAACTGGCTTTGGCCAACAAAGATATTGTTGGTTTTAAAGTTGATTTCACTGGTCCCGATTGGACGCCTGTTGATCGGGGAGTGGAGGCAGGAAATATTGCCAATATGCCGATTATGCTTGATGGCGGCCGGAATCATCCATATCCATCACTCAAGGACCTGTTTACCAAACACATGAGACCCGGTGACATTTATACGCACACCTATACAATCATTGAAGATATAAATGCCCGCGATATGATTGTTGATCAGCAAACGGCCATGATCAAACCTTCATTTTTGGAGGCACAGAAACGGGGTATTATTTTCGATGTTGGACACGGTTCGGCATTCAGATACTCAAACGCTATTCCGGCAATGAAGGCAGGTTTCTTACCTAATACTATCAGTACTGATCTCTCAGCAGGAAGTACGAATGCATTCATGAAGGATATGATGAATGTAATGTCAAAATTCCTGACTATGGGAATGAGTTTGAAAGAGGTTGTAAAAGCAAGTACCTGGAGCCCGGCAAAAGCGATTAAACGTGAAGAACTGGGCCACCTGTCGCATGGAGCTATCGCTGATCTTGTGGTGTTCAGTCTTAGAGATGGAAAGTTTGGGTTTTATGAGACTGCAGGATATAAAATGACTGGCAATAAAAAATTTGAATGTGAAATGACTATCAAAGGCGGAAGGATTGTTTACGATTTAAATGGGATTACCAGCCCATTGAATAATTTCTTTCGTGAAGGAAATCAATTCAGGTGGTAGAATTTTTCAATACGTTAATAATGTACCCATCTTAACACTATAAAAATTAAATATCGAATGAAACGAAGAGAAATAATAAAAGGTCTGACCTTATTACCTTTTGCCGGAAGCGCTGCTGCTTCACCATTGAACGACTTTTCGAATAATTCGAAAGGACTTAATGACCATGTGGATCTATATGGAATAATTGATGAGGAGACGGTGAAAAGGGGTGAGAACCTTCTTAAATCTATAGGTGTTGAGCCATTTGTGAATTGCAAGGGTACTAATACTATCATGGGAGGTGCTGTTGTAAGACCACAGGTAAAGCTGGCGATGGAGTCGATAACTACTCTGAATGTTCAAATGGATGAGCTGGCTTTTGGTATTGGCAAAAGACTTGCAGAACTAACAGGAGCCCAATGGGGGATTGTTACAGCAGGCTGTGCAGCCGGAATAAAGATGGTTACTGCTGCTTGTCTGACTGGCGGAGATCCAGAGAAATTGCTTAGAATACCTGATTTGACAGGATTCGCAAAATCCGAAGTAATTATTCCTTTATCCTCACGAAATGTATACGACCATTCGGTAAGAAATGCTGGTGTTAAAGTTATTACAGTTGAAAGTCTGGAAGAGTTGAAAAGAAGTATTAATTCCAGAACGGCAATGATTTACATGACTCCTTCTGAAGATGAGTTTACGATTCAAAATGTCTCTAAAATTGCCAGGCCTTTAGGTGTCCCTGTTTTTGTTGATGCAGCAGCTCATATTCTTACTATTCCTGATGTTCATTTGGCTCAGGGGGCCGATGTGGTTGGTTATAGTGGTGGAAAGGGAATCAAGGCACCGAGTTGTTCAGGATTGATTTTAGGCAGGAAAGATCTCCTGATGTCTGCCCATCAGGTAAATTCACCTCATCATGGTTTTGGCCGTGACAATAAGGTTGGCCGTGAAGAACATATTGGAATGCTGGCCGCTGTTGAGGCATGGGTTACCATGGATCACGTAAAAGAAATGAATACCTGGGTTTCATGGCTTGAAACTATAGGTAACAAGGTCTCAACTATTAATGGAGTTAAAACAACTATTACACGACCTGAACCTGAGTTAATTCACCATGTTACACCATATCTCTATATTAGATGGAATCCTGATCAACTTCATGTTACAGGAGAAGAAATTGCCGAAGAGCTTGGCACAATTGCACCAAGAATTGCAGTTCAGGTTGGTAAAGATGAGACTGGTCTTACCGGAATTACTCTTGTAGGATATATGATGATTCCTGGAAATGATAAAGTTGCAGCAAATCGAATTCACGAGGTTCTTTCAAGAAAAAGGCAGCCCAAGGTGATTCAGGAAATGAAAAATCCTGTGATGAATATGGTTGGACTTTGGGATATGGAAGTGGAATACTTTAGCAGTAAAGTTACCCAACATTTGTTCATCGATACTCAGGAAGGAAACTGGATAACCGGGATGTTTAAAACAGAATTTTCAAGTCGGCCATTCACTGGGAGTATTGATGGAAATGAGGTGAAAATTTTATGTAATCTTTATTGGCCTGGAGATAGAATACTAACCACTATGAAGGGGAGTATCAGTTCAGGAGTACTGACTGGAGAAATGGATTTTCATGAATTTAATAATGCGAAATTTAGTGCAAAAAAGCATAAATCTGCTCTGAATAAAAAAACCATTAAATATCCAAATTTCCGTCCGCAGTCTAGTTAGTACTATACAAGGTATTATTAATTTGATATTAAAATTATCTGTTTTTTGGTAGGAGAGAATCAACCCGAAAACTGTAAATCGCTTTTCAACCTTTGTTTGAAAATGAGTTTATGTTAAATAATTTTTATTAACCATTCAAAAACTAAAAAAATGAAAACAGAAAGAAGATCAGTATTAAAGAAATTATTTGCTTCAATTGTAGGAGTTGTAGGAATTGGCATGACTACAAAAGCGGATGTTGCTCCCCCTTCTCCGGAAAAGGAAGTTGGAAAAATAACCGAATTTCAGGAAGTACCCTTATTTTCTAGTTATACCAAACATGGCAACATGGTTTATCTTTCGGGTAAAGGTGCACACACTGCACCTTTTGAGATCAAAAATCATACAGAGATTGTATTGAAGCGAATTGAAGATGATTTGATAAAAGCAGGATCTTCCATGGAAAAGGTGTTAAAGGTAAATGTATATCTGAATGATTTTGCTGATTATAAGGGGATGAATGAGGTATACAAAGGCCGTTTCGGAAGCAAGCCACCGGCTCGAACTACAGTTGCTGTTGCAAAAGGTGGTATTCCTGGAGATTCTATAGTTGAAATGGATGTAATTGCTTACATCTGATTTTTATTTCGATCAATCTTCTGTGAAGGATTGTGTTTATCTGACTGAAGTTGATTTAAAGGTTTCGAACCTGTCAGATTGTTTGATACTATTTTAAAATAAACTCAAATTAATATTGCCTAATCCATTACAAGCTATTACTAACGTTTACATCTAAATTATTAATAATCGTTTTTAAATCTATTCTATGAATTCAAAATCAATTCGCATTTGCACCCTTCTGATCGCAGGGGTTTTATTAAGCTTGAGTACCATACTGCAGGCGCAGACTTATGATATTTTACTCAAGGGCGGCCATCTGATTGATCCTAAGAATAACATCAATGAGAAAATGGACCTCGCCATATATCAGGGTAAAATAGCTCGAATTGCGCTGGATATTTCACCGTCTTTCGCGAAAAAAGTAATAGACGTTACGGGATTATATGTTACCCCAGGACTTGTTGATATTCATGTTCATGTATTTGCTGGGACTAATAAGGAACAGCATTATATGAATGGTCCGAATTCACTTCCTCCGGATGGATTCACCTTGAGATCTGGCGTTACCACTGTGGCTGACGCTGGCAGTTCAGGCTGGAGATCATTTCCATTGTTCAAAAAAAATATAATAGATCAATCTAAAACCAGAGTTCTCGCATTTTTAAATATAGTAGGTGATGGAATGGGAGCCAATGAACAGGATTCAACAGATATGAGTCCGGTAATGGCGGCTCGTTTTGCTGAGTATTATAAAAACGATATTGTAGGATTTAAAGTTGCACATTACAATGGATCGCAGTCTATTCCGGTTGATAGTGCTGTTATGGCCGGTAAGCTTTCAAGCATGCCTGTCATGGTCGATTGGAGGGGATTACCTCCATCAAATTCATTTGAAAAACTTTTGATGAAACACTTAAGGCCAGGTGATATTTTAACTCATATGTATCACGCTGGTACACGATCTCCAAAGGCGCCTTTTTACAAAGAAGCCATGGTTGATCAAAATGGTAAGGTCAATCAATATGTAAAAAATGCTCAAAACAGAGGTGTGATATTTGACGTTGGGCATGGTGGAAATGGTTTTGTATTCTCACAAGCAATTCCTGCTCTTAAACAGGGGCTGTTTCCAAATTCAATCAGTTCTGATTTACATGTAGGTAATATGAATGCAGGCATGAAAGATATGAACAATATTATGTCGAAATTCCTCAATATGGGCATGTCTCTAAACGATGTAATTTTAAAGTCTACCTGGAATCCTGCACAATATATTCAGAGGCCTGAACTTGGGCATTTGAGCATAGGCGCAGAAGCTGATGTTGCAGTTATAAACCTTAAAAATGGAGATTTTGGATTTATTGATTCACATGGTTTTGTTTTAAAAGGTAAGCAAAAGCTTGAAGCAGAACTCACTATACGCGCAGGAAAAATTGAATGGGATTTAAACGGACGTGCAGCTGCTAAACTTGATTAATGCCAAATGCTTAAAAATATTTATAAAATTCTTAACCTATGAAACGCAGAGATATCATTAAAGGTCTGACCCTACTCCCTTTTGCAGCAAATGCATCAGTGATAGAAAACAAAGATCTTCCAAACAAAAACGGTTTTGCTTTTTTATCGGAAGTGTCTAAAACTCCTGATTCTGAATTGGCAGAAAGAGGTCATAAAATTCTAAAATCAATTGGTGTTGAACCCTTTATTAATTGCAAAGGTACAAATACCATTATGGGAGGTTCAGTTGCCAGACCTGAAGTAAGATTGGCTATGGAGGCAGTTTCAACGCTGAACGTGCAGATGGATGAATTGGTTGAAGGTGTTGGCAAACGTCTTGCAGAACTGACCGGCGCAGAGTGGGGATTGGTAACCTCAGGTGCGGCTGCAGGAATCAAGCTTTGTACTTTTGCATGTTTATCTGGGGGTAATCCTGAGAAATTGGTTAGGATGCCTGATTTAAGGGGTTTCGAAAAAACTGAAGTTATCATTCCAAGTGCATCACGAACAGTTTATGATCAGGCAATTCGAAGTACAGGAGCAACGGTTATTACTGTTGAAAATGAAGAAGATCTCAGGAAAAAAATTGGCCCCCAGACAGCGATGATTTACATTGATGCAGAGAAGGAATCTTTCTTACCACTTGAAATTATTTCAAAAATCGCTAAACCACTAAATGTTCCAATATTTGTGGATGCTGCAGCCCACATATTGACTTTTCCAAACCTGCATTTAATGAGAGGTGCTGATGTGGTCGCTTTTAGTGGTGGAAAAGGTTTAAAGGCACCAGGTAGTTCCGGACTACTATTGGGAAGGAAGGATCTGTTGATGTCTACCTGGCAGGCAGCAGCTCCGCACCACGGACCAGGTCGGGATAATAAAGTGGCACGTGAAGAACATATAGGAATGCTTGCAGCGGTTGAAACATGGGTTGAAATGGATCATAAAAACGAGATGCAAAACTGGGTAAATTGGCTCGAAAATATTGGAAAGCAGGCTTCAACCGTTAAAGGAGTTAGTTATCGTATCAGGATGCCCGATCCTAAATTGATTCATCACGTAACACCTTACTTGTTTATAACCTGGAACCCGGATGAATTACATGTTACTGGTCAGGAAGTTTCTGAAGAATTAGGAAATACTTTTCCTCGGGTTGGCGTAGCTATTTATAAGGATGAGCCCGGTTTGACTGGGATCAGTCTGGTAGGATATATGATGGTTCCCGGAGATGATAAAATCGCAGCCTCACGTATAAAAGATGTCATTGCAAGGAAAAGAAGTCCGAAACCTGCCGCAACAATGATAGCCCCTTCAGTCAATATGCTAGGACGCTGGGATCTGGAAGTGCAATTTTACAATAGTAAAGATCAGCAGCATCTTTTTATTGATCAGCAGGATGGAAATTATTTTTCAGGCGTTCATGTATCTGATTTTTCGGAGCGTGAAATAAATGGGACAATTGAAGGAAATGAAATCAAAATGCAAAGTGTCTGGGTAATTCCCGGTGACAGGATTCAAACTACCTTTAAGGGTATTGCCGGTGGTGATACCGTTTCAGGAGAGATTGACATGCATGAATTTCTTTCGGCTAAGTTCAGTGCCAAAAGAGCAAAATCTGAAATTGTTCGAAAACCTGTTATCTATCCAAAGGGAAGACCGCAGGGAGGAAATTTTTTAATTTAGCTTGTTTAAAGTCAATATTTAGAGTTAAATTAACCTGAGTTCGATATAAGGAAGGGTAAAAGGTGCCGTTTTAATTTATTTCATGAGGCTCTGGAGCCGTATGATTTGATTTTTGAAACCAATACCTGCGTTTTATAGCTTAGTTCTGCCCTTTCCTACGGAGTATTCCAGGCAAGAAATCGTTGTCGTTCCAGTGAAAGCTGGAACCTCTTTCGACAAGATTTTATATAGAACGTACTTTAAAATAACAATCTCCAAAAAAACCCTGGTTTATAAAACCATGTTTTTTGGATTAATATATTAGTGAATATTCTTATATTAGAAATATAATTTAAGAAATATTGAACTATAAATCCTTATCTGATAAAGAATTACTTGAGTTTTTAAAAGAAGGGAGTCAGGGTGCGTTTACAGAAATCTATCACAGATACTGGAAACAGATGCTGGCAATAGCCTATACTTTTAGCAAAGACAAGTCTGTATCACAGGATATCGTTCAGGAAATATTCGCAAAATTATGGGCCAGACACTCAGAGTTGAATATTGAATACCTTAATACTTACCTTGGCTCAGCTGTCAGATTTTCAGTTTTTAAGTTGATTTATAAACAGAAAAGAAGGCTTGAGATTGAATCTCAGAATGTGACGGATGAGCTTTCAACGCTAACCGAAGAGCAGATTGATACCAGGTTTATTCAGGAATATATTAATAAAGTAGTTGAAGAACTACCTGAGACCTGTAGAATGGTATTTAACTATAGCCGTAACCATGGTCTTTCTACCACTGAAATATCTATGGAACTTGGAATTTCTAAGAAAACTGTCGAGGGCTATCTTACGAAAGGCCTAAAAATTATCCGCCTGAACCTCAAGAATGCAATGAACATATTTCTCTTTTAAGTTCTTGTAAATTTATTGTTAATTTTTTTTCATTTTTTGCAAGGGTATAACCCGACTTATCGGACTATTATAGTATATAAGCCCAAATAGGTGATCTATGCAAAAGGAAGAAGTCCAAAAATTAGTTGAAAAATACCTTCACAATACCGCTACTGTAGAAGAGACCGAAAAGTTGTTTCATTGGTACAGAGCAGAATTGAAGGCAGATTCTGAATGGAATTTTGAAGTTCAGGAAGATGAGGAAAAGCTAAAATCTTTTATTTTTTCACAAATTGAAATTCCTGTCGCTCCGGATAACCGATTTATTGGTACACGTAAGTATTATTCCCTAGCCGCGGCGGCCTCTGCTGTAATTTTTCTAATTAGTGGTTTATATTTCTTATACAATTCAAACGATATCAAAACAGATATAAGTCCTGCGAAAGTAGCTACTAAGCCTGTGGTTAATGATATTCAACCAGGGGGAATCAAGGCCATTCTTACACTTTCTGATGGTAAAAAGATTGTTTTGGATGATTCCCAAAATGGGGTTGTGCTCAATCAGGGTGGTATCAAGATTCACAAAAATTCGCAAGGTGTTATTGAATACACACTCATAGAGTCTGATAATCAGAAATCAAAAACTGAGATGCAGGAAATTCAAACTGTTTACAATACTATACAGACGCCGGTTGGGGGCAAATTTCAGTTAAATCTTGCGGATGGCAGTAAAGTTTGGCTTAATTCAGCTTCTTCATTACGTTTCCCTGTATTTTTTGCTGGCGATACACGCGAAGTGGAGTTGAAAGGTGAAGCCTATTTTGAAGTTTCCAAAAATGTGGATAAGAAATTTTCAGTTAGATCTGGTAATCAAACAGTTGAAGTACTCGGAACTCATTTTAATATAAACGCATATTCTGATGAACCTTCTATTACCACTACTTTAATTGAAGGAGCGGTTCGGGTTATTGAATTAAACTCGAAAAAATCTCAAATACTCAGACCAGGTGAACAATCAAAAGTAGACAGGGAAATCCGAATTCAAAAGAAAGACACACAGGCTGAAGTAGCCTGGAAAGATGGATATTTTTATTTTGAAAATGCCAGTATTGAAACTGTGATGAGGCAACTGGGTAGATGGTACGGAATTACGGCAAGATATGAATCAGCACTGCCAGAACATCATTTTGAAGGGGCAATAGCCACAAACCTCACACTATTGGAGGTCTTGGAAATACTTCAAAAAAGTAATATTCACTTTAGACTGGAAGGGAAGGAGGTTGTAGTTATGCCTTAAACTAAAAAAGTAGAAGGCAGAAAAAAACCAGAAGCGTTGACGCGCTCCTGGCTAAAGTCTGGTCTTCGAATAAAAATATTGAGATAGATTATTGATCACCAAACCAAGCAAATTTATGAATTTATTTACCAAAACAGAGGGCTGTCTAGGTCTTGTCACAACTTTAGACTTACAGCCAACAAATACTGGCAGATTTCGATTTTTTACCCACAGTATTAGCCAGTTGATTTCATTTAATTCAATTCTACTTGCAATGAAGCTGACATTCATTTTTCTTTTAGCCTTAATTTTAAATGTTCGTGCAGAAGGGTACTCACAGAAAGTCACCTATAGTGGCGAAAATGTCCCCATTGAAAAGGTATTTTCAACGATTAAGAAACAAACAGGTTATGGGTTTTTCTTTCAAAAGGAGCTGATCAGCTTAGCAAAACCAGTAACTATTAATGCAGTTAATGAGGATCTTTCTGATGTATTAATTGCTTTATTTAAAGACCAGCCTTTAGAATTCAGTATTAAGAATAAAACCATACTGGTTTTGAAAAGGGTAGTACCGGTTATGGTTCCTGGAAGTAATCTGGTTGACATTTCAAACCTGATGGAGGAAAAGGACATTGTTGTAAAAGGGCAGATTAAAGATGCCCAGGGTGAGACATTACCCGGAGTAAGTATTAAACTTAAAGGTAGTACAGTTGGTGCTACAACAGATATTGACGGACGCTTTACCATTAATGTAACCGATAATAATAGCATACTTGTTTTTACCTATATCGGGTACCAGACGCAAGAAGTGACAGTTGGAAGTAGAACTACCTTAAATGTTCAACTTATTGCTGCTAATACTGCTTTAACCGAAGTTGTGGTTACAGCCTTAGGTATTTCAAGACAGAAAAAGGCACTTGCTTATGCTGTTACTGAGGTTAAGGGTGAAGAGTTTACCCAGGCAAGAGAGAATAACGTGGCAAACGCATTCGCTGGTAAGATTGCAGGTGTAAACGTAACCGGTATATCTTCAGGTCCGGGTGGTTCTAGCCGTGTCGTTATTAGAGGTAATGGTTCTTTAAGTGGTAATAATCAGCCCTTATATGTGATCAATGGTTTACCTATGAACAATACAGCACGCTCACAGGCTCAGGGTGAAGGTGCTACGATTTTGGATAGAGGTGATGGTATCGCTGCCATAAACCCGGATGATATTGAAACAATTAGCGTATTGAAAGGCGGACCTGCAGCTGCACTTTACGGTAGTCAGGCAGCTAATGGGGTTATTCTAATTACGACCAAGACTGGCACAGCTCAAAAAGGAATTGGAGTAGAATTTAATAGTAACTTCACAGTTGGTAGTCCGTCGATGTATCCCGACTTGCAATATGAGTATGGACAAGGGTTAGACGGCGTTAAACCTACAACAAAAGCTCAATCAATCAGCTCCGGACGTTTAGCTTTCGGAGCTAAAATGGATGGTCAGCCTTACGTTCAGTTTGATGGAGTTTTGCGACCGTATTCTCCTGTTAATATAAAGGATAATTGGAAAAATTTCTATCGACCAAGTACGAATCTTACTAATACCTTAGCATTTTCAGGAGGTAATTCATCCGCACTTACCTACAGAATTTCATTGTCTGATCTTCAAGCGAGTGCAATGGATCCAGGGTCAAGTTATGCCAGACAAACAGGTAATCTAAATGTGAGATCTGTTCTTGGTAAAAAGATCATTATTGAATCAACTATACAATACAATATAGAAAAGGGAATAAATCGTCCGGGTAATGGATATGCTGACAACACCACTTCATGGGCAACTAATTTAGTAGCAAATACAGTGGATATTCGGAATCTGGCTCCTGGTTATGATGCTAATTTCAATGAAGTTCAGTGGCAACAGGTTCCTGAGGCACAGAACCCTTATTTCGTATTAAATCGTATGGGGAATAAAGACGGGAAAAATCGTTTCTTGGGGCAGGCGAGTATCCAGTATAATATTTTGGATGATCTATCTGTTAAGGTGAGTGGAATGCAAGATTTTGACAGGTTTGAATCCATGGATTATATGCCAATTGGAACTGCAAAAAGACCAAGAGGATTGTTTAATTCAGGAACTTCATTTGTTACTAAAACTACCGCCCAGGCATTATTGAATTACAATAAAACCTTTTTTGAAGATTTTCAGTTTACTGCTATGGCAGGAGGGAATATCGAGCGAAACGTTGCAGAATCAACTTCAAATTCCGGGGCTGATTTTATAGTTCCTGATTTTATCAGCTTCTCTAATCTCGCACTTCAGTCTGCAAGTGTTGGACTAAGCCGATTCGGACAAAATTCGGTATTTGGCTCTGCTGATATAGGGTATAAGAGTTTCCTTTATTTTACCTTTTCAGGAAGACAGGATTGGTTTTCAACTCTAAATCCTGGTAATAACTCAATATTTTATCCATCTGTCGGTACCAGTTTTATACTTTCTGATGCAATTAAACTCCCTTCATTAATCAGTTTTGCAAAAATTAGAGCTTCCTGGGCCCAAGTTGGAGGTGCAACGGTAAGTCCATACCAGATTAACCAGCTTTATACCTTTGAACAGGGAGGTCACATGGGACGTCCGGTTCAGAATACATCTTCCGCTCTTGCAAACCCAAATCTAAGACCCCTAACTTCTACTACTTACGAGGGAGGTATTGATATGCAATTCCTGAATAATCGTTTAGGTATAGACTTCACTTACTACAACCGTAAAACGACTGATGATATTTTGAGTACTAGCGTTGCAGCAAGTTCTGGGTATACTTCAGCACTCCTTAACGTTGGTGAGTTAAGCAACAAGGGGGTCGAACTCCTCTTGACAGGTACTCCAATCAAGACAAATAAATTCACATGGGATGTGAGCTATAATGCTGCTTACAATCAAAGTGAGATTTTAAAGCTTGCCCCTGGTCTTAGTTCAGTGGGCGGTGTTGGTGTTGGACGACCTTACAATACCCTTAGAGGAAGAACATACTTAACCAATGCAAATGGGGTTCGTGTTTACAACAAAATTAGTGGTTACGAAGTTCAGAGTCCCGAACTTGAATATGGTCAGGGTGTTCCACCATATACTATGGGATTGACAAACAATTTTAGATATAAGAATTTCTCTTTTAATTTCCTTCTGGATGGTAAATTTGGGAATGTTGTGGAATCCCAGTTGAGTCGATACTTTTATCGCTTCGGCTTATCTAAAAATACACTTCCTGGCAGGGAAAATGGTTTAACTGTGACAGGAGTGGATCAGACAGG
Organism: Daejeonella sp.; assembly: GCA_044341405.1. Taxonomy (GTDB): domain Bacteria; phylum Bacteroidota; class Bacteroidia; order Sphingobacteriales; family Sphingobacteriaceae; genus Daejeonella. Next base: position 14,824 of record JBIIRT010000032.1, read on the forward strand.
TGCGCCATTTACTAAAACATGGCCGGTGGATCAGATAGATACTTATTATAATAACCAGGCAGGTATCAGCCCTCTAACTACTTCTGTATTTGATGGTAGTTTTATTAAACTTCGTCGTGCTGTATTGAGTTATAGATTACCTGTTAGCAAGTTAAAATCTCTGAAGATTCAGTCAGCAGATATCTCTCTTGTTGCAAATAATCCGTTTATTCTGTTTTCTCATATTACAGATTTCGACGTTGAATCAGCCTACACCATTGGAAATACTCAGGGACGCCCTTCCAATACAATTCCAAGGGCTAAAGAGTTCGGAATGAATTTAATTGTAAGGTTTTAATTAATGTTATCTAATATTTTCAATATGAATAATTATGATTTTGTAAAAACCCGCAGGGTTAAGATTATTAAATCATGATTAATCATCACCATTATAAATTAAAAAATAAACAGATGAAAAATCTAATTTTTAAACCTATATGTGTGGCTCTAATCTTAGCAATAGCTTTGTCATCATGTACAAAGGATCTTGCAGAGCTGAATAAGAATCCGAATGCTTACGAAAAAGTAAATGCAAATTTTCTATTTACAAAGGCACAATTGGGTGCTATCGGATTAAATCCGAGTGCAAATCGTTTTATGAATATGCAGATGTTGCAACAAGAAGCGACTTACAGTGAAGTAACGGCACCCGGTGATAAGTATTTTGCAGAAGGTGCTGTGAGAGGTAACTGGGCAGCGTATTCAAGCTGTCTGAATCAGGTTCAACTGGTGATTGATGAAACCAGGAAAGATCCGACAGGTATTAATAAGCTTGCTGCTGCAAGGATCTGGAGAGTTTATATTATTCATCAATTGACAGATCTTTATGGAGATATACCCTATTCAGAAGCGATGAAAGGTATTGACGGCAAATATCAACCTAAATATGATCTTCAGTCTGATATCTACAAAGATATGTTCAAAGAACTTGAAGAGTCTATAGCTTCCTTTGATGCCTCTAAACCTACTTTTGCATCTTCTGATCTGTTTTACGATGGGAACACTGTAAAATGGAAAAAGTTTGGATATTCAATGATGCTGCGATTGGGAATGCGTTTGACTAAAATAGATGCAGCACTAGCGAAAACCTGGGTAGAAAAGGCAATTGCTGGTGGCCCCATTGTGGATGATGCTGACCTCGCAAGAGCGCCATATGCTGATGGGGGATTATTAAGTAACAGAAATCCTTTCTCTGAGCACCATAGAGTGTTGGATTATGTAGATGGTCAGAATCCTTTAAATGTTCAGGGCTCAAAAATTGCCCAGACATTTATTGATCATTTGAAGGGCAATTCAACAACAACAAAAGATCCACGTTTAAATGTTATCTCAGTTTTATGGGTAAAGCAACCAAGTGGTGGATATATAGCTGATACAGCAACTGCATTACAAAGAGGTATGAAAAATGCACGGTTTAATGGATATCCTGCAGATTTTGAAACATATTCTGAGCCAAACCCAAGCACGGTGATGAGATATGATGCTCCGGTAATTGTACTGGGTGCCGCAGAAGTTCATTTTCTGTTGGCTGAAGCTTCAATCAGAGGCTGGTATACAGGAAATGCATCAACCTCCTATAACAATGGGGTTACTTCTGCTATGAAGCAATGGTCACTTTATGGTTCTGGTGGTGCAATTTCATCTGATAAGGTTACAACTTACCTTAAATATAATCCATTCCTGACAGCAGGTACTTTTAATCAGAAACTTGAGCAGATATCTACCCAGCGTTGGGTATTGGGTTATCTTGATCAGATCGAGAACTTTGCTAACTGGAGACGTACTGGCTATCCAGCATTAATTCCAACCAATTATCCCGGAAATATAACCGGTGGAAGAATTCCACGCCGCTATATTGTTCCTGAATCTGAAGAAACTTTGAACAGGGAGAATTTCCTTGCTGCCAAAGCAAGACAAAGTGGTGATAACACACTCCTAAGTCGTGTTTGGTGGGATAAAGAGTAATTTTTTATAATCAGAGAGGAGAAATTTATATCTTAGGATATGAATTTTTCCTCTTTGTATTTTAATTCACTGTCAAACATTCTTTTTTAAGTCATGAAGCGTAGAGAACTTATTAAATACCTCTCAGTATTACCGGTGTCCGGTGCTGTGGCGGGTGCTGTGTCGCCCTTTCAATCAGTTCAGGCTGAAGAGATGCAGGATTATAAACCCGAATTTCAAACAGGACCAAAACGGCTTGCAGCAATTATTACCGAGTATCGGCCTGGCTCACATGCTGATGTGATTATCGGAAAGTATCTTGAAGGATTTAATCAAGATCAGATGGCACCTTACCCTGATTCCAAGATCGTTTCAATGTTTACTGAACAGGTTCCTGATAATGATATGAGTAGGCCCTTAGCCCAAAAATACAATGTTCCAATATTTCGAACAGTTGCAGATGCTTTAACTTTAGGGGGAGATCAGCTTGCTGTTGACGGGGTTATACTTATTGGGGAACATGGGGTATACCCATCAAATGATAAAGAACAGAAACTCTACCCAAGATTTGAAATGTTTCTTAAAATCACTGATGTGTTCCGTCAATATAAGAAATCAGTCCCTGTTTTTAATGATAAACATCTTTCCTGGAGCTGGCGCCAAGCCAAGCGTATGGTTGAGATTTCAAAAGAATTGAAATTTCCAATGCTAGCAGGTTCTACCATTCCGGTTTCCTGGAGAATTCCTGCGATAGATACACCATATGGCGTTAAGCAAAAATATGCGGTTGGAATTTCATTTAGTGGATTGGATATCTATGGTTTTCACTTACTTGACGGACTACAAGCTGTAGTTGAGAGAAGAAAGGGCGGTGAAACCGGAGTTCGTGCAGTACAGTGTCTTGAAGGACAAGATTGCTGGAACTACATCGAACAGAATGAATGGGTAAAACGACTTTTTGATCAGGCAATTTCACACAGTGAAACACGTGTTTCAGGTGATATGAAAGAGATTGTTAAAAATCCGTCTGTATTTATTATCGATTATAATGACGGACTAAAGGCCGCTGCATTTTTATTAACAGGTCTGCTTCAGGATTTCACCTATGCTATTGATATCGAGGGTGAGCAAAAACCCTTTTCAACACTCATGAAATTACAGGCCGGGAAGCCCCATTATCATTTTGGATGTCTTGTAAAAAATATGGAGATCATGTTTAAAACAGGAAAGGCTCCTTATCCGGTTGAGCGGACCATGCTCAGCAGTGGAATCTTGGATTTTGCACTTGAATCCCGTATCTTGGGTCATAAAATAGTAGAAACACCTGAATTGTCAAAGGTTCGGTACTTAAGTTCTCCAGAATCTTATTTTTTTAGCAAAGGATGGGATAAAAATGGAAAACGATTAGACTGAAAATAGTTAACATCGGTATGTTTTCGTATAATTATTAAATCTATTAACAACTAGAATCAAGAACTAAAATGAGGAAGCTTTGCATTTTCTTTGTAAGTATACTGTTACCAATCGCGTTATTCGCACAAACAAAACCTTACAACATTATTATCAAAGGTGGACATGTTATTGACCCCAAAAATAACATTAACCGTGTTATGGATGTTGCCATTACTGGTGGAAAGATTTCAAAAGTTGCATCAAGTATTGATGCTTCTCAGGCAAGTCATGTAGTGAATGCTTCAGGGATGTACGTGACTCCTGGTTTGATTGACATTCATGGTCATGTTTTTGCAGGAACTGAACCGAATCATATGTATAGTAATGGGTTTAACAGTGTGATGCCCGACGGTTTTTATCAGCGCGTGGGTGTAACTACTGTTGTAGATGCCGGTGGTTCTGGTTGGAGAGATTTCCAGACTTTTAAAAAGAACATCATTGATAATTCACAAACGCGTGTACTGGCCTTCCTAAATATCGTTGGTAATGGTATGCGTGGGGGTATTATTGAACAGAATATAACTGATATGGACCCGCAAATTGCGGCTAAAGCAGCATTGGCTTATAAAGAACATGTTGTAGGTATCAAAGTTGCACATTTTACAAGTCCTGATTTTACAAATGTTGATCGTGGTGTGGAAGCAGGTAAATTAGCTAACATGCCAGTGATGGTTGATTTTGGGGGCACTAAACCCAGACTTTCTCTCAAGTCGTTATTCATGGAGCATCTTCGCCCTGGTGATATCTTCACGCATACATTTGGCGAACTACTTGACACTAAAGAAGCTATTGTTGATACTGCAAAACAGGAATTAAAGCCATTTGTTATGGCTGCACAAAAAAGAGGAATTATCTTCGATGTAGGTTATGGAGGTTCAAGTTTTAGGTACTCACAAGCAATTCCTGCTGCTAAGGCCGGATTCCATCCCAATACCATAAGTACTGACCTTCACATTAGCAGTATGAAAGGCTCTATGAAGGATATGCTTTTAGTGATGTCAAAATTCCTAAAATTGGGCATGGATCTTCCTGCTGTAATCAATGCAAGTACCTGGGCTCCGGCTAAGGCAATAAACCGTCCGCAGTTAGGTCATCTTACAGAAGGTGCGATAGCAGATGTAGCAATACTTGGGATGAGGAAGGGTAATTTTGGTTTCTATGATCTGCAAGGATATAAAATGGAAAGCAATGAAAAGCTAGAATGTGAAATGACCATTTTCGGAGGTAAGATCGTTTATGATCTCAATGGAATTGTAAGTCCGCTTTATAACTGTACTGAATGTAAATAATTTCTGATCTACCTACAATACACTACCAGCCAATAATCAATGAAGCGCAGGGAAATTCTCAAAACTTTAACCATGTTGCCTCTTGCGGGAGCAATTGGGAATTCAGGCTCATTGGCACAATATGCTCATGCCTCTACTTCTCCGAAACGTGATTTGTTTAGGGAGTTCGGAATACGGACGTTTATAAATGCATCAGGTTATTATACAAGCCTTAGCGGTTCTTTGATGCAGCATGATGCCGCTGATGCAATACGAGAAACTGCCACATCATTTTGTAGGCTTGAAGAGGTGCAGGATAAAGTAGGTGAACGAATTGCAAAGCTCTTACATGCTGAGTCTGCGATGGTTACTGCTGGTGCATTTTCAGCGCTAATGCTGGGAATGGCGGGTGTGTTGAGCGGAACTGATCAAAAGAAGGTTTCTCAAATCCCCAGACTTGAAAGTTCGGGTATGAAAACTGAGGTTATTCTGCAGAAAGCTCATAACGATGGTTATGCTCATGCTCTTACCAATTGTGGAGTGAAATTGATCACTGTGGAAACTGTTGAAGAATTGGAAAAGGCAATTAGTGAAAAGACTGCGATGATGTATTTCATTAATTATCAGTCCTCACTTGGAAAAATACAGCATAAACAATGGCTTGATCTTGCTAGGAAACATCACATACCTACAATGATCGATATGGCGGCTGATCTTCCGCCAAAGGAAAATCTGTGGAAGTTTCATGACATGGGTTTTGATTTGGTTTGTGTTTCAGGAGGCAAATTTATTAGAGGCCCGCAAAGTACCGGAATCCTTAGTGGGAAAAAGGAACTGATTGCCGCGGCGAGATTAAGCGCTCCACCGCGTGGATCAAACATTGGAAGAGGAATGAAGGTGAATAAAGAGGAAATTTTTGGTCTTTACGTTGCTTTAGAGCACTTTATTAATTCTGATCAGGAGAAGGAATGGAAAATACTGGAGGACAGAATAGCAATTATTGCACAGGAAGCTGCAACCGTGCCCGGCGTAAAGGCTGAATTGATTCCTCTGCCATTGATTAATCGTGTTCCAACATTGAATATTTCATGGGATAGATCAAAGATTCAAATTGATAATCTTGCTGCCAACTTAAGGGATGGATACCCCTCTATTGAAGTTATGAGCGGAGCCGGAGGGAGTATTAATGTAACGGCACATATGCTCAAGAATGATGAAGTAAAAATTGTGGCCAAAAGAATAAAACAGGAGCTTTATAAATCGATGGTTTAATTCGATCCTTGATTAGTTTTCCGGATTTGTGAGCGCTGCCTGCGATTTGAATTTTTTATTATGTACTTTATAAGTCAAAATATCTGAAATTTTTAAAATCAAATTATAACACTAATGAAACGCAGAGAAATTTTAAAATCACTGACCTTGCTTCCGCTGGCCGGAGGGATCACAGCAACTGCTGCACCACTCAATAATGTGCTTTCTACACCAAGCGCAAGCCGTGATTTGTTTAAAGAATTGGGTATCAAAACATTTATTAATGCAGCCGGAAATTATACGGTAATGTCAGGTTCTCTGATGCCAGCCGAAGTAATGGATGCAATCAATGCAGCCTCAAAGAAGTTTGCATTGATTGATGATGTACAGGAGAAGGTTGGTGAACGTATTGCACAAATTTGTCATGCCGAAGCTGCTTTGGTATCTGCCGGTTGCTGGTCGGCATTGATGCTTGGTATGGCAGGTGTACTAACCGGAATGGACACAAAACGGGTTAGTCAGGTGCCAAATCTGGCAGGAACCGGAATGAAATCTGAAGTGATTCTTCAAAAGAGTCATTCTGCAGGATATGATCACGCACTTACTCAGGCTGGTGTTAAACTTATAAAAGTTGAAACAAGAGCAGAAGTTGAAGCGGCAATTAATGAAAATACAGCCATGTTGTGGTTCTTAAACAGGGAAGTACATAAAGGCCAGATAAAGCACGAAGAATGGCTTGAAATAGGTAAAAAGTTTAATCTTCCAACTATGATTGATATTGCTGCAGATGTTCCTCCTGTTGAAAATCTGTGGAAGTTCAACGATATGGGCTTCGACTTGGTTGTGATATCAGGTGGCAAGGCTATGCGCGGACCACAGAGCACGGGAATTTTAATGGGTAAAAAGAAATATGTTGATGCTGCCCGTCTGAGTAATAATCCAAGAGGCGGGATAGGCCGCGGACAAAAAGTTAATAAGGAAGAAGTGCTTGGAATGTATGCCGCACTTGAGCGATTTGTTAATTTAGATCATAAAAAAGAATGGGAGATGTGGGAAAGAAAAATTGCTTTTATTGCAAGTACGATCAAAGCTATTCCTGGGGTAACTACAAGTACTTACGTGCCTGAAACACTGGATAATCAAATGCCGACGCTTAAAGTTACATGGGATCCAGCTAAAATTAACGTGACGAATGTGGAAATGGGAGAACGTCTGCGTAAAGGTAATCCTTCTGTTGAAGTAATTTCCTGGGAGGCTCCTAATACTCTTCGCTGCGGCATGCATGTGCTTGAAGCAGGTGAGGAAAAAATTGTTGCAAGCCGATTAAGGGAAGAACTATTGAAGGCTTCAGTATAAATTATAAAATTTTTAATAAAAAATCATAAAATGCAAAAACGTTATTTCTTATTCACAGCACTGTATTTACTCGCCATTTTATCAGTTCAGGCTCAATCTTATCAAACATTACTTAAAGGTGGGCATCTGATTGATGCAAAAAATAACTTGAACAAAGTTATGGATGTCGCGATTAATAACGGGAAAATAGCAGCTATAGCGGCAAATATTGACCCTAAATTAGCTAAACAAGTGATCGATATCACTGGAAAATATATTACTCCTGGATTAATTGATATTCACGGACACGTTTTTGCGGGTACCGACCCCGAAGGACAGCTTGAGAATGGATTTTCATCTCTTCCTGCAGATGGGTTTACGTTTCGGGTCGGTGTTACTACCATTGTAGATTGTGGCGACTCAGGTGCAGAGACTTTTGAATTGTTCAAGAAAAATGTGATTGATAAATCTGAAACTCGGGTTCTGGCATTTTTAAATATATCAAGAAAGGGAATGTATGGCAGTGAGTATTCTTTGGAACAGCAAAATAATAGTTTTTTTGATCCTGTTTTTGCCGCAGATGTTGCTAAACATTACAGTGAACATATTGTAGGATTCAAAGTAGCACATTATCACAAATCTGACTGGGTTGCTGTCGACAGAACAGTTGAAGCAGGTAAACTTGCCAATAAACCAATTATCGTAGATTTTGGAGGTGCAATACCAAGATTATCACTGGAAGAGCTTTTCCTTAGAAAAATGCGTCCGGGGGACATATTTACGCATACTTACGGACAAATAATTCAGACCAAAGAAACTATAGTAGATCTTGAAACTAAAAAGTTATATCCGCATGTTCTTGAAGCTAGAAAACGAGGAATTATATTCGATGTAGGTCATGGAGGTGGAAGTTTTACCTTCTCACAAGCTATTCCAGCAACTCAGCAAGGATTTTTTCCGGAAACTATCAGTACCGATTTGCATACAGGCAGTATGAATTCTGCCATGAAAGATCAGTTAAATGTGATGTCTAAATTTTTGGCTCTGAATATGCCTTTAGCAGATGTAATTAAAGCCAGTACCTGGGCTGCTGCGAAAGCTATTAACCATGAAGAACTCGGACATCTTTCTGTTGGTGCAATTGCAGATGTTACTGTTCTGAATTTGCGAGAAGGCAAATTTGGTTTCTATGATGTTGCCAGATTTAAAAAAGAGGGTAAAAATTTACTGGAATGTGAAATGACTATTAAAGGAGGAAAGATTGTTTACGATCTGAATGCGATGTCGTTTCCACTAGCTAACTAATGAGCCCTAAAATTTATTAATCATCCAAAAACTATTTTTAAAAATATGAAAAAACAAATCAAATATTTTCTTTTTATACTATCTGCAAGTGCTTTATTATTCAATTCTGCTAATGCTCAATTTGTTGCTACAAGTCCGGAGGCCAGGATTAAAGAATTAGGGATAAAATTAAGAACACCCGGCCCCGCTTCAGCAAATTTTTTGGGAGCAGTAAGAGTTGGTAATCTGGTGTATCTTTCTGGTCAGGGACCATTGAAAGAGGATGGAACATTTATGATTGGCAAAGTAGGTAAAGAATTTAGTTTTGAAGAGGCAAAATATGCGGCACGCTTAACGGGTATTAGCTTGTTGGAAGCTTTGAAAGCTGAAGTAGGAAACCTTAGCAATGTTAAGCGAATTGTTAAGGTTTTAGGTATGGTCAATGCAGTGCCTGAATTTGATAATCACTCTCAAGTAATCAATGGGTTTTCTGATTTGATGGTTGAGGTATTTGGAGAAAATGGCAGACATGCACGCTCAGCAATCGGATTGGGGTCCTTGCCCAGAAATATCCCGGTAGAGATTGAAATGATTGTTGAAATGAAGGACTGATTTTTTATTATTTAAAACTTTATACATGAAACGTAGAGACCTTATTAAATTTTTATCTGCTGCACCTCTGGCAGGAGGAATAATAGGCACAGGCTTAACTACCCAAACTGTAGTAGCAGGTGAATCGGTAACTGCTAGTGCAGGTCGTGATCTTTTTAAAGAACTTGGACTAAAAACCTTTATTAATGCTTCATGTGTTTGCACATCCCTGACGGCTTCTTTAATGCCACCTGAAGTTACTCAGGCTATCGTAAAAGGAGCTGAAGAATTTGTGTTGCTGAATGATGTTTTAGATAAAGTGGGTGAAAAAATAGCTGAACTTTGCCATGCCGAGGCTGCTACTGTAACAGCTGGCTGCTGGTCTGCTTTGGTGCAGGGTCTTGCTGGTGTGATGACAGGGATGGACCGGAAAAAGGTGATGCAACTACCAAATGTAGATGGCATGAAGTATGAAGTAATTCTTCAAAAGTCGCATGCAAATGGATACCATCAGGCATTGACCAACACCGGGGCCAAATTAATTCTGGTAGAAACTTTGGAAGAAGCTGAAGCTGCAATCAATGAAAAGACTGCCATGCTTTGGTTTTTGAACAGGGAATTGAACAAGGGAAAACTCAACTACGAACAATGGCTGGCCCTCGGCAAAAAGCATAACATCCCAACGATGATTGATATTGCCTCTGATGCACATCCGGTTGATAATCTTTGGAAGTTCAATGATATGGGTTTTGACCTGGTTGCCATATCTGGAGGAAAGGCCATGAGGGGCCCGCAAAGTGCGGGCATACTAATGGGTAAGAAGGACCTGATTGCAGCAGCACGTTTAAGTGCACCGCCAAACAGTGGAATTTGCCGCGGCCATAAAGTAAATAAAGAAGAAATTCTGGCGATGTACGTGGCATTGGAAAGACATATTAAAATGGATCATGAGAAGGAGTGGAAGATGTGGGAAGCTAGTATGGCAGTGATTGTAAATTCCATAAAAGGTATAAGTGGAGTAGAAACTGAGGTTTTCATTCCTGAAATAGCAAATAATACGCCAACCTTACATCTTTCATGGGATAGTAATAAGATAAAAATGACCGGTAAACAGTTGAAGGAGCGTTTGTGGAATGGCAATCCTGGTATTGAAGTAATGGGTGGCGGTACAATGGGAGGAAAGAAGGATGGAATCGAACTTTCAGTATGGCAATTAAAGCCGGGCCAGGAAAAAATTGTCGCTGGCAGAGTAAAAGAAGAGTTAATGAAAGCTTCTGTTTAATTATTATCAATTTTTAGCTGATCCCGTAAGATGAATAAGGCTGTCTTTTCCCGACTTTTGTTAGGCATTTCAATTGTTTCTCTGTTGATATCGCTTTACATGGCATCTAATGACAATATTGCAGAGGCCGGGCCCTTTGTTATTGCCTTTTTATTGTTACTTGCCATTAGTTTCAGAGGTTTTGCTGTGCTTCGCGGACTAACATTTACTACCACTATCTTATCTGTGGTTGCTACTTCATTGTATTATCCTCAATATTTTAAAGAGTATAACGGTTTTGAGTTCGCTACTTTAATTACTCCGCTCATACAGGTAATTATGTTTGGTATGGGTTGTTCAATGGGACTCAAAGATTTTATTGCTTTGGCAAAATCCCCTAAATCGGTATTGGTAGGTGTAATTAGTCAGTATACAATCATGCCTTTGCTTGGTTTTAGTCTGGCAAGTTTTACTAATTTTCCAGCTGAAATTTCTGCTGGAATCATTCTTCTAGGTTGTGCTCCAACTTCGGTAACTGCCAGCGTAATGTGCTACCTCGCAAAAGCGAATGTCGTGCTTGCCATTACCATTACTGCAATTACAACCCTTCTTGCACCATTCCTTATTCCTTTATTGATGAAAACACTCGCGGGTGGATTTATTGAAATAAATGTTATGGAAATGATGTGGGGAATAGTGAAGATGGTTTTTATACCAATCGGTGCCGGACTCATTTTCAATAAATTTTTACACGGTAAAGCTAAATGGCTCGATGACTCAATGCCTCTGGTTTCTATGATTGGGGTTGCCTTTATTGTTGCGATTATTATGGCAGCAGGCAGAGATAGCATTCTTAATATCGGTTTTGAGTTGATTATAGTGGTCTTTCTTATGATTCTATTTGGATTTTTCTTCGGATACTGGTTGGCAAGACTTTTCAAATTATCTGAATTTGATTGCCGTACAATTTCGATTACCACCGGAACTCAGAATGCAGGTCTTGTTTCCGGAATCGCAAAAGTTATGGGTAAAATTGCTACTGTCGGACTTGCAACTGCGGTTTGCGGACCAATAATGGGCTTTTCGTCATCGATTCTGGCTTCATACTGGAACAGTAATCCTCCTAAAGAAAAGCCTGAAACCGTTTTTGCAGATGCAAAGGTTGTCAATTCTTGATTTTTATACGTTTAATTTAATACCATGTCTTTTAAAATAGCCCTTCTTGGAATCTACCATGAATCGAATACCTTCGTTCCGCAGGAAACAACCACTGCCGACTTCCGGAATGGCAAGTACTTAATAGGGGAATCAATAAGAAGGGAATATCAAACCGCGCACAATGAAATAACTGGGATGCTTGAGGTTTTAGACAGAGAAGGTATGGAAGCTATTCCGATTCTATACGCATCTGCAACTCCCGGAGGGGCTGTCTCAGCAACTACTTATAATGGTCTCCTGAAAAACATGATGGATGAACTCGAAAAGGTTCTTCCAGTGGATGCGGTTCTTGTAATTCCTCATGGAGCGGGAGTTTCAGAGGAATTTCCAGATATGGACGGACACTGGTTGAGTGTTTTAAGAGAAAGAGTTGGTGATTCTATTCCTGTTTTTGGCACTCTTGATTTACATGCAAATGTTAGTCCACTTATGGTTAAATCCACAAATGCATTGGTAGCATACCGGGAGAACCCGCATATTGATATGAGGCAGCGGGGTATTGAAGCTGCCAATTTACTAGTAGATCATTTAAAAGGTAAAACAAATCCTGTTCAGGTATTGGTTCAGGTTCCTCTTGCAATCAGTATTGAGCAACAGCTAACAGCTAATGAACCTTGTAAAAGCCTATATGCTTATGCAGATGAATTAAGACGTGATCCTGAAATTTTATCCATAAGTATTCAGCACGGTTTTCCTTATGCTGATGTGGAAGAAATGGGGACTTCGATTATTGTTGTAGCGAATGGGAATAGTGAAAAAGCATTCGTTGTGGCCAAAAAGCTGGAGTCTTATATTCTTGATAGAAAGGAAACTTTTTTAGGGGTTAAAAACGATATTCAAACCTCGCTAGATTTAATTGATAAAAGTGAAAAGCCGGTTTTATTACTTGATATGGGAGATAATGTTGGTGGAGGAGGACCTGCAAACAATTGCTGTATCCTTGAAGCCTTCGAAGCAAGCAAGAAGTATAAATATTTCGTTTGTATGTATGATCCGGAGGCAGTTCGTATGGCAGGAAACCATCGGCCGGGAGATTGGTATGAACTGATTATTATTGGAACTGGAGAGGATAGAATTAAAACCTGTAGAATTAAAGTTAAATTATTGCGTATAACTAACGGTGAATTCAAGGAAAGCAATCCAAGGCATGGGGGGCAGATCAATTTCAATATGGGTAAAACCGCTGTTGTTGCTACTGAACAGGGTAGCCAGATCATGCTTACCTCTACACGAGTGATGCCATTTAGTTTGTATCAATTAACTTCTCAAGGTGTTGAACCTTCAGATTTTGATGCCATCGTTGCCAAAGGTGTTAATGCCCCAATTGCAGCTTATGCCCCAGTTTGTCCGACAGTAATTCAGGTGAATACTCCCGGAGTTACCCAGGCTGATATGACCTTATTTAGATTTGAAAACAGGAGAAAACCTTTATTCCCATTCGAAAAATAATTACTTATTCAAAATATGTCAAACCTTGTCAAGGTTTAATTTTGGAAATAGCTTAATAAACTGATAAACTATGAATAGCCAAAAAAACAATAAAATCACTTACAGAACAGACTTTCTCGCCTTAATAGTTGTACTATTTTTTAGCCTTGTGAATTCACAGGCCCATGCCCAGGCTGCAAAAGATAATCTGCGCCCGGCTGCACTTGGCAAGAATGGTATGATTGCTACAGCAAATCCACTTGCAACACTGGCCGGACAGAAAATTTTGGTTAAAGGTGGAAATGCAATTGATGCAATTGTTGCTGCAGC
>JBIIRT010000122.1:0-8044 GCA_044341405.1 Daejeonella sp.
GGGTGTTCCGGTATAACCGGATTATTTTGGGCTAAAGCCTGGAATATCCCTTTTGTATACCCCGCTTAAAAGCGGGGCCTATTGAGCGCGCTAACAGCGGACTTGCTTTTTGAAATCAGGAAATAAATCGTTCACGATAATTTTAAAAGGATTTTTTAAAACATTTTATTTTTACCGGACAACAGTGATTTTTAATATTATAATCAAAGGAATATGCTAAGTAAAACCAAAACTTTTTTCTCGGGGCTATCAATTATTTTGATGGTTTGTCTGACAGGTTTTGTACCTGATACCCAGAATGCTGACAGATCGATTAATGGTGCCTGGAAAACGCAGCATAGTACTTTAGAACAGGTTTTGCTATTCTCAGACGGATATTTTATGCATACCATTTTTGATAGAGTAAATAAGCAGTTCATACAAAGCAGGGGAGGAACCTATATCTTTTCTGGAAAGGATTTGGTGACGAAAATTGAATTTAATACCATTGATAAGGATCAGGTCGGGCAGTTGATTACCTACAGCTTTTCTGTAAATAAGAATAAGCTAAACAGTGATATCAGTGGTAAAAAAGCTAGTTGGGAACTGCTCGATAAAGGGGAGGGTGCTATGTCTGGTACCTGGCGCATGTCGGGGCGTAAGACTGATGGGAAGATCGTAATGAGTCCGCCAAGAGCACGTAAAACCCTGAAAGTTTTAACTGGAACTAAATTTCAATGGGTAGCGATTAATGCTGAAACAAAAGAGTTTTTTGGCACTGGCGGAGGCTCTTATAGCTTTATCAATGAAAAGTATACTGAAAATATTGAATTTTTTTCCCGGGATAATAGCAGAGTGGGGGCATCACTTTCCTTTGACGGAAAATTAGTTGATGGGAACTGGCATCATTCGGGATTGAGTTCTACCGGAAATTCAATTTATGAGGTGTGGACTAAAGAAAATCAAAAATAGGCTTTACTTTTATAACATTTAAGTAAATGCTTGAACGTGCGATGAGCCCAGTGCTGGTGCAGGCGTGTCGCGTGTGCTTTTCCAAAAACAATTATTTTTTTGGCACTATGCACCTGTCATCCTGAACAGCGTGAAGGAACTTAGTAGTATCCCTAAACAAATTTCTTTATCTGTTATACGAAGCGTCTTAGCGTCTTTGCGAGAGTCTTTTTTTAGGTCGTTTGTCTCGCAGAGACAAATTTAGGGAGTTTGTTTAATTAGAAGAGTTATCTCGCAGAGACGCAGAGACGCAAAGTAATGACAGAAACAAAATTCCATACTAATTGAAAACCCTTAGCGTCTTCGCGAGAGTCTTTTTTCACCTATGCCCATAACTAAATTTGTGCCAAGAAAACAAAGGTTCCTCAGCTGCTGAATGGCAGCTTTCGGGATGACATTAGATTTTAGATTGAAAATTATTTTTTTGGCACTATGCACCTGTCATCCTGAACATCGTGAAGGAAATAGCTACTATCCCTAAACAAATCTTTTTATCCATGTTCAGAATTGCTTCGATCTAATTATTTAGGCTCGATCGGATAGCCCTTAGCAATCCAGTTTTGTTTTAAATTAGTTGGCAAGTTTAGTAGTTTTCCATTACTAAAGCCCATTGCTTTCATAAGGTTAAATGCAGGGCGAATATTTGGGCATTTTTCAAATGGGCAGCAACCACAATACACCACTACCTGAGTAGTTTTTGGCAGATTAGATAGTGCAATTTTGAATTTCTCAAGGTTTGCTTTTTCACTTGCACCTCCCATGTTTTTTGCCCCCTTTATATCATCTACAACTCCGATATTATAGATTTGAGTTTGTTTAGCCTTAGGGTTAGCAATGATAGCAGCTAAGTCTGATGGTTCGATCAAGTCCTTTTGCGTCCAGGTATCTCTTTTATCAAGTGATTGTTTTGTGTTTATACTTGTTTGTGCATTACAGATTGAAGTTATGCTAACACTTATTAGAATTATAAGTAGAATTTTTCTCATCTTTTTAATTGTTTTATGTCAAAAATAATCAAATTTTATTGAAGCACCTTAGCGCTATCTCAAATCAGCGGCTTAGCGTATTAAGTAAATTGATCATTTCTGTAGTATTGTAATTCGCCATTCCTGTATGGTGAAAAACTATAGTTCCGTCTGGTCCAATAATAACTGTAGTGGGTAGGGTTCCATTGAAAATTTGTTCTGGAATTGGTGAAACACTAGCATAAACTTGGAGGTTAAATGAGTTTTTCTTCATGTATTTAACTGAAGTATCCATTTTATTGTCAACATCAACCATAATAAAGCTAATCTTGTCTTTGTTCTCTACCTTGGATGCTAATTTATTTATCGAAGGCATCTCTGCTCTACATGGAGGACACCAAGTTGCCCAGAAGTTAATGAAGTATACTTTTCCTTTGTTCTCTGATAAATTCAAGAGTTCACCATCTTCTTTTCTGAAAGTCATTCCAGTTGGTGCCGATTTGTTAAGATCGGATTTTTTAGTTTCGGTGCCTACTTCAGCATTAAATAATCCGGTAATCATAAATCCTCTGATTAGTAATGTTCTGGCATCTGCGTTAAAGAAGACAATCGCAGTGAAGATTATAAAAATCACATTTCCGATATTAGATCTGATGTATTGTACTATTTTCATGAGTCAATTCATTAATAATTGGCACAAGTTACGAACATGAATCTAGGCCCTTTGTAACATGAGTTGCATAGGAGTTTATTTTGGAATTCATGTTCAAGATATTGAGTTCAGCATACACTTTTCAGTAATTAAGGGTATCCTAAAATTCATAAGTCATTAGTTTAACCTGAATTCGATATAAGGTAGATTAAAAATGCCATTTAAATTGATCTCATAATACTCGAGGTTTGTATTATTTGATTTTTGAAACCAATAACTGTGTTTCATAGCCTAGTTCAGCCCTTTCCTACGAAGTATTTCCGGCAAAAAAATAGGGCAGAACACGGGGGAAGAGAAACAGACCCTGCTTTCTAAAAGGGGAGAAAAAATTCAGTCTAAACTTAACCAAGCAAGATTTTATATCGAACTCACGTTAATTTACTTTTTTAAGTTTTTATAGCCCCTGATTACTTCCAAAAGCAGTATTTAAATAATACTCAGCCTTTTGTGAATTTATCACCTTTTTTTTAGCGTTTCTGTGTTAATTTTCAAATACAGTTAGTTAAATCTTACAGTTCTAATTATGATAAAAAGTAAAATATCTTCAATAAAAAATTGGATCAAAACAATGGGATTTGAATTAATAGAGTCGTATGTTTTGAATAATGAAGCAGTGAAAATTAATTATTATTTTTTAGGCAATTTTGGTATTTATGAGGAAATATCGTCTAAAGGGAAGAACGCTGATAAACTTAGATTTATATCATGGAATCCATGGGGTATTGATTTCGAAGTCCATTCTTTAAACCAGCTTTGCGATGCTTATGAGGATTCTATAAGTTACAATCCTATATTATCAGTATAATTCAATTGAATTTAGGATCATCTAATGATTTCTGCTCCATTTTTTAAAATAAACATTGAAAGTTCATCTATTGGATGTTTTAGAATTTTGCCAACTTTAATTCCCTTTTCCTGACATAGCTGTTTTAATATCTCAGAGAAATGATAGGCAATTGATCCAACAAAGTGACAAGTTTTATCTTGGTAATCAGAATAGGATTTGATGTTGGTTTCAATGAATTCGGTGAAGCCTTTTTTTAGAATATCAATGATAAAAGGATGGTCTATGTTTTCGCTCAGAAATGGTGCGAAAGATGCCAGATAGAAATTTGGGCTTGGTTCCTGATAAACATATTTGATGATTAACTCCTTATCTATTTTGTATTTAGCATCAAATTTATCTGAAAGTTCCTGTGGCATTTTCCCATATAGATAGCTGGTAATTAATTGCCTGCCCAACCAAGTTCCAGAGCCCTCATCCCCCAGAATATACCCAAGACCATGCTTGCTTTCATGGATTTTTGATCCATCGAAATAAGTAATATTAGAACCGGTACCAATGATGCAGCAAATTCCCTTTGATTTGCCGACAGTAGCATAGATTGATGCAACAATATCTATATCAACGCTAATGAAGGCATTTTTAAACACTTTTGTCAGGGCATTCGATATATGCTCACGGCGATCAGGACTTGAGCATCCTGCACCGAAGAAATATATTTCTTTTACTTTATCTGTATAGGGGAGTATTTCCGGAGTATTTTGGAATATTTTAATAATATCTTTCTCCGACAAAAAGAAGGGATTGATACCATTTGTTCTGAAGGCAATTCTTTCAGTATTTGAGCGTGTTAATACCCAGTCGGCCTTGCTTGAGCCGCTGTCTGCAACTAGTAACATATTTAAATTTTCTGTAAAATTTGACTGGTGAGTGGCTTGCCAATAAATCCGGATGAATAGTGATTCTCTTTTGCCTTGTTGATATATTTCGGATTAAGGCAAGAGGTCAGGATATCATTTTTTTTAATTTTATTGGTAATCAGGTATGGGAGGTCTGTTGCTTTAAGAAATGCAAATTCATTCATTACTGTTATTTTTAAATCCAAGCAAATGAACTGATCTGATTTCTTACTTTCGAGATATAAATCTTTGATATACTTCCAGGATCCGATTAAAAATTTGGTAACGGTATCAAAATCCGCAAAATGGCAGTTATTTAATATCTTTCGATCAATCAAAGTGTCTGGGCAGCTGCCATATAGAAGTAATTCACTTTTGTATTTGAACCTAATCATCAAATCAAAAATACTAATTCTTTAAACTTAACCAAGCTGATTAGATGTACTGAGTTTTACTGAAGATTTAGTCTTCCTGATAGCTGCATAAGCGCCACCTCAGCTAATTTAGCTTCAAATTGCGCATTTGTATAGCGTGCATTTGCATCAATATAATTTCGTTGAGCTTCTCTGAATTCAAGGGGGGCAACGCTGCCTAATCTGAATTTTTCAAGAGTAATATTGATATTCTGTCTTGCTACTTCCAGATTCTGCCGTTCTAGCTTTACCAATTGAAGATTTGTCTGATAGGTTTGAAATAAGGAACTTAATTGCGAGGTGATTGATTGATTCAGTCTTTCATATTGCAGTTGATTATTCTCTATCTGAAGAGATGCATTTTTTTCTGCTCTTTTCTGTAAATAACCATTGAATATATTAACTGAAGCTGTAAGGCCATAGTTTAAACCTCTTCCAGTTGAATTTCTGGCAAAACCAAGTTCAGAGTAGGATCTATTAAAGTTATAGCCCGTACTCATATTGATGTTTGGATACCGGTTCGCCTTCACTTCTCTGAGGTTAATTTCAGAAATTCGTTTATTTATCAATGCAGATTGTATGGATGGATTCAATTGAGATGCTGAATTAAGCAGGTCTGGAAGCAAGAGGTTAGTACCAATAATTATTGTATCTGTAACTGAAAATTCAGTATTTATATCTCTGGCAAGAAGTTCATTAAGTCGGATCTTAGTATTACGATATTGGTCAATTTGCCTTAAGAGGTTTGTGGTGTCTGTATTCAGGTCTACTGAAGCTGCAAGTACTTCCAGTTTTGCTGCTTTTCCGATGGTATATCTGCTTTCAGAATTCCTAAGTCTTATTCTGGAAATTTCCAGCGCGCCAGTCAGGGCTTCAATTTGCTGTTGTTGCTGTACCAGGTCATAATAGTTGTTAATGACATCGGCAAGTGTTGTTTGTATCGCTAATTTAAAGTTTGCTTCACCCAGGTTTTCAAGTTCTTTAAGTCGGTCGTATCTTGCGAACATTTGAAAGCCATCAAAAACCTGCCAGTTCACTATTGGTCCGTACACCATATTAGAGTTTCTAGCCCCGCTTCTTTCCTGTACTACCCCATTCGACAAGGTTTGTTTTGTATTTAGCAGTGTATTATTTGTACTTAAATTTCCTGTCACAACAGGAAGCATGCCGGCATTTGCTCTGTTTACATTGACTTTAGCCTGTTCAACCTCATTTTTATTCAACTTAATATCATAGTTGTTTTCTAATGCTGTTTGTACGGCTTCTTCCAGACTGAGTCTGTTTTGGGCATAAACATTCGAAATCTGCAGTAGGCAAACAAAAATTAGTAGTAGACCGTTTTTAACTATTGTTCTGTTCATATATGTTAATATCCTAATGATAAAGCCTGTTAACATGGCAAAATATTAGTGTATTTATTAGCTGTTAATCAATTCTGCTTTAATGACTGGCTTTGGCTCTGCCATTCCGGTAATTTCCGGGAGTGGTTTATGCTTTTTAGACCACATCGAATAAACTGCAGGAATTACATAGAGTGTTAGAATTAAAGAAAATAAGGTTCCTCCAATAATTACAATTCCCATACTCATTCTGCTTTTTGCTGCTGCACCCAAGGCCATGGCTATTGGTAAGGCACCTAGGGCAATAGCCAGACTCGTCATTAGAATAGGTCTTAGTCTGGCAACTGATGCTTCGATGATTGCTTCTCCCAATGGCATTCCCTGTTCCTTTAACTGGTTTGCAAATTCAACAATCAATATACCGTTCTTCGTTACGAGTCCGATGAGCATGATTGTTCCAATTTGACTAAAGATATTCCAGGTCTGACCAAAAAGCCATAGTGACAGGAATGCCCCGGCTACCGCCATTGGAACAGTCAAAATAATGATAAATGGATCAATAAAACTTTCGAACTGAGCGGCAAGTATCAGATAAACCAGTAATAAAGCCAGTGCGAATGCAAATAGAGTATTGGATGAGCTTTCTCTGTAATCACGAGATTCTCCTCCAAGATCAGTGGTGAAGGTATCATCCAGAATCTTCGCAGCAGCTTTATCCATCACGTCAATTCCATCTCCGATACTTTTCCCTGGGGCTAATCCGGCAGAAACAGTTGCAGACATGAATCGATTGTTATGATACAATTGCGGCGGAGTGCTAGTTTCCTTTACGGTAATCAGATTGTCGAGTTGTATGAGCTCACCTTTATTATTTCTTACAAAAATTGAGGTTAAATCTAGAGGGTCATTTCGGTCTGGACGGTCATATTGCCCAATAACTTGATATTGTCTTCCATTCATCTGAAAATAAGCAAATCGTTGTCCGCTGAGCGCAAACTGTAGCGTTTGAGCAACATCTAGGATTGATACTCCCAGATTTCTGGATTTCTCACGGTCAATGGTAATATTGATTTCAGGTTTATTAAATTTCAGGTTAGCATCAGTCGCGGTAAATGTGGGATCCTGACTGATTTCATCCATAAACAGAGGCAATTTTTCACGCAGCTTTTCAAAATTTGGTGCCTGTATGATGTAATTCACAGGTAATCCTCCCCGCCTTGAAACTGAAATGGTGGGTGACTGGATCACAAATACACGCCCATCTGTGTAAGGCTTTGTGATTTTTGTCAATTTTTCAGCGACCTGTGCCTGTGTAGTTTTGCGTTCTGTAGGTTCACTCAAACGAATCCTTAAAAACCCAGTGTTTGCTGCTCCTGAACCGCTAAATCCCGGGGAAGTTACGGTGAGGTTAAATTCTTTTTCGGGGATTGAATCGTCTACCAATTTGGAAAGATCCATGATGAGCTTATCCGTATAATCATAGGAGGATCCCTCGGGAGTGGTAACCTGCATACTAACTGCTGCCCTGTCGTCATAAGGCGCAGTTTCTTTTTGAAGAACTGTCCAGAAGAATGCGATCATGCCAATACAGATTACAATCACAGGGAAAGCCAGCCATCGTGTCTTCATGAAACTTTTGAGGGAATTTCCATACCCTGTGGTCATTCCTTCAAAATAAGGTTCAGACCAGTTGTAGAATTTAGTTTTCTTTTTATTTGCCTTCATCATGTAGGCATTCAACATCGGAGTAAGCGATAGAGATACAAATGCAGATATTAACACTGCCGCACCAATTACTACTCCAAATTCCCGGAATAGTCGCCCGACAAATCCTTCGAGGAAAATTACCGGAAGAAATACTGCTGCCAGAGTTACAGATATGGAAATTACTGCAAAAAATATCTCATTAGAACCTTTGATTGCGGCCTCAATCGGACTATA
>JBIIRT010000033.1:0-28040 GCA_044341405.1 Daejeonella sp.
CTCATATCTCACATCTCATTAACTATATGAAATTGAATTCAAACAGACGGGAATTTATAAGGAAAACGAGCATTGCCGGTATGGGAATGTTTATGTTACCAGGAATGTTGCGCAAAGTTGCAGCCAGTGATCGTTTGCGAATCGCCCATATTGGCCTTGGCGGAATGGGCAATGCGCATATGAAATGGTTTGCAGCAATTCCGGAAGTCGAAATAGTGGCTTTGTGCGATGTGGATCAGCTGCATTTAGATTCCACGATGAAAACATTGGATGGTCTTCGTCCCGGACATAAAGCGCAGGCTTACAAAGATTTCAGGAATATACTTGATCGTAAGGATATAGATGCAATTAGCTGCGCAACTCCGGATCACTGGCATAGTCAGATTGCAACATTGGCATTTAAGGCTGGTAAGGATGTGTACGGTGAAAAACCCCTTTCATATGACGTTAAAGGAGGTGAAGAAATGCTCAAGAATTTAAAGCGTCACGATCGGATTTTCCAGCTAGGAACGCAGATCCACGCCGGCGATAATTATCATCGCGTGGTGGAACTTGTTCGCTCTGGAATTCTAGGTAAAATTCATACCGTTCGTTTATGGAAATCGGGTGTTCCACCCGATTTTGGTCCTGCAGCCTACCAGCCGGTGCCAAAGAATTTAGATTGGGATATGTGGCTTGGACCGGCTCCTGTATCTGAATATGATCCTCAACGCTGTCATTTTAATTGGCGTTATTTTTCTGACTACGGCCATGGTGTCTTCGGTGATTTCTGGTCGCACATAGCTGACGTTGCATATTGGGCACTTCAGCCTCAGGGCTTAAAAAGCATCGCTGCCAGAGGCGAGCAAAATACCGGTATCTCCAATGTGCAGCGCTGGATTGATGTCGATTATGAGTATGAGAACTTAAATGTTTACTGGAGAAGCACGGCTCCAAATGTTCCGGGAGCTGCCACCCGTTCTAATATTGGGGCTTATTTTGAGGGAGATAAGGGTACTTTGATTTGCGATTATAATACCCATGAGGTGCGGATAGGAGGAGAGCTTGTACCTGATCTGACTCATGTTCCGATTACAATAGAACGTTCACCTGGTCATCAGCAGAATTTTGTAAATGCTGTTAAATCCCGCACGCAACCTGAGTCTAATCTGGAGTATGCCCGTAAACTTACATTGCCAATGCACCTCGGACTAATATCCTATAAATCAGGTAGAAAGCTGGAATGGAATGATAAAAGGGAGAAGTTTGTGAATGACAGGGAGGCTAACCAGTTATTATCTAGAGAAAAGCGAAAGGAATGGGACTTGACTTAAGTTGTTTGTTAGATTGGAAGAACAGTGAGTTCGTAGCTTTCGAAACTATGACAAATCAATATCAATTAACAGAAGATTCTGGCTCGGAGACCAGAATCTGAATGCACTAATACTTAGAATACTTAAACAACTTGGACAGTGTGCTAATTAATTCAGGGCTGCCCGTCCCATTGAAAAACAGCACAGGGTAAAATAAACCTTGCCGGAGGAGGTAGCTTACGGCTACTCGTAGTTTTATATAGAACGCGATTTCTTGCCGTAACTACCCTGGAGGAAAGGGCTGAACTAAGCTATAGCACACAGGTATTGTTTTACACAGTCAACGGATTTTGACTCCAGAGCTTTATCTGGCCAATTGTAGAATATTATATTAACTTTCCATATCTCGAAATCTGGTAAAAATATCGCATGAAGAATAATAATTTAATTCTGAGAGAAATAAAAATCTTGTTTTCATATTGGCTTATAAATGTACCCACTCCCCACTTTCGGAACTCTTAAACACCGCCTCAATCACCAGCATATTATTTAGCGCATCATCAAGAGGTGTGGGAACCTCCGTATCGTCAAGAATCGCTTTTGAGAAGAGATCACCTTGAATGGTGTACTGATCACAAATCTCGAAGGTAATTTCCTCCATTTTCTCTGTGGTATTAAGCCACAACCTGGTGGGTTTGTCTGGGGGAGCATTAAATGGGATTTCTATTTCAATGGCACCCTTTTCTCCAAAAATATTAACCCTTTGATAAGGCATTAATTGAGTTGAGCAGGTGAATGTTGAGGTTCCTGTTGAGAAATCAAGAATCGCCGAGGCCATTCGGTCTGTTTTAAATATTGGATCTAACTCTACAATGCCATTCACGCGTTTGGGTTCATGACCGAAAATAAAGCGGGAAAGTGAAATGCAATAACAACCAATATCCATCAATCCGCCCCCTCCAAAATCTGGATTTTGACGGATATTGTTCGGGTCTGTATTATAATATGAAAAAACAGACTGTATGGATTTAAGTTTACCGATGTGCCCGTCTTCCACCAATTTTTTGGCTTTTAGCCATTGAGGATGGTGACGGTACATAAACGCCTCCATTATTTTTAGCTCGGGTTTCCCTTTCGAGACCTGAATTAAGCTTTCAGCCTGCTTACTAGAGAGGCCTACTGGTTTCTCTAGTAGCACATGTTTTCCGGCTTCCATGGCCTTTATTGCCCATGCTACATGCAAATGATTAGGTAAAGGAATGTAGACAGCGTCAATCTCAGAGTCAGACAATAGCTCTTCATATGAGCCGTAAGCTTTTGGAATGCCAAGAGTTGAGGCGACTCTCTTTGACTCGTTCAAATCTCGTGAGGAAATTGCGGTGATTTCGCAATATTTTGCCCGCTGCATCGCTGGAATAACTTTTGTTACTCCGATCTTTGCGGTGCTAAGAACCCCCCAGCGAATTTTAGTTTTCAATTATTAATTACGAATTACCAATTACCAATTACGAATTACGAATTACGAATTACGAATTACCAATTACCAATTACCAATTACGAATTACGAATTACGAATGTTTAGTTTTTATCTGTTTCTGCTTTTACAACTTTCTTAGGTTCACGGAAGAAAATCATAAATACTATTAATACCGCTACTGACCCCCAGGCAGGGTAGATCCATATACTGTTCCAGTCATGAGCGATAAGTCCAACAGGTTCAGCAAGTGTATTTGCTTGCTGGGAAATTCCTGCCAGGTTCGTCCCAACAAATGCTCCTACTCCCCAAAGAATAAATGCAATCAATCCCTGAGCGGCACCACGCATCCGTTCATTGGCTTCTTCATCCACATAAAGTTGTCCGGCAATGAACAAAAAGTCATAACAAACTCCATGCAGTAAGATTGCACTAAACACCATCATGGTTTGCATTGAAACGGAGTCTACACTTCCGGCTAATAAAAAATAGCGAGCTGCCCAAGCTAGTATACCAATGAAGATGGTCTTTTTGTAACCCAATCTGCTCAACATTATCGGCAAAAGAACCAGAAAAATAACATCAGAAACCTGAGCCAATGACATTTTAGCGGCACTAAATTCCCAACCTAGTTCCGTGACATACTGATTCATGTTTACAAAATAAAAATAGAGTGGAATACAGATCAGGAACATACATAAAATGAATATCGCGAATGATGGCTTTTTGAGAAGAGCCAATGCATCAAGCCCTAAAATATCGCTCATACTTACATCCTTGCCGGTTTTCATAGGCGGAGTATGAGGTAAAGTGAGAGAAAATAGTCCGAATATTATTGACGTTGTTCCTGCAACATAAAATTGAATAGCTGATTGTTCTCCTTTAAAAACCACACTAAGCGTTATTCCTGCAGCAATCCAGCCGATGGATGAAAGGGTTTTAACCAAAGGGAAATCGCGTTTTTGGTTATCCAGATGACGAAGAGAAAGAGAATTTCCCAGCGCAAGTGTTGGAACGAAAGTACAGCAATAAATAATCAGCATAGGGTAAAATGAGCTGAATGTTGTCATCATTGGAAGAGCAAAAAGCATCAATCCACCTGTAATTCCAAGAAATGCAAGAAGCTTCTCAGATGCAAAAAACCTGTCAGCAAGTAAACCAACAAGAAATGGGGCAATCATAGCTCCTATGGCAAAAGCACCATAAGCTAGTCCGATCTGTGCTCCCTCAAATTTAAGAGTATTGCTCAAGTATGTCCCCATACTTACATACCAAGAGCCCCAGATAAAATATTGGAGAAACATAAATACTGCTAGTTTGGTTTTTAGTTGTGCTTGCATGGTGTTTTTGTTTTATGTGAATTCCTTGAGAAGATTTTAAATTGATTTTTTATTCAATAAACTAAAATAACATTTATCATTTAACTAAAAGACATATTGCATTTTAACATGTTGAATTGCTTTTTAATTTTTATCAATTTTTATTTTTTGAACATAAGTTTTCTATAATAAAGTATTATAGGCCCGGCTATCAGTCAAAATTATCTTACTTAGGGGCATTTTTATGCTACTTTTATTTACAATTATGGTACTATTTTATATATATTCAATTTCTATTAAATTTATAGTTTAAATTAGTTTAGGTCATTAATCTGATTTTATAATGAAAGCTTTACAATATCACATCCCGCTAGAATTAGATAAATCGTTCATTATTTTTAAGGAAGAAGGACCGTATTTCCCTTGTCCATGGCATTACCACTCTGAATATGAATTGGTCTTAGTCAACAAGAGTACCGGCGTTCGCCAGGTTGGAGACCATATTGGGTATTTTACGGAAGGCGATTTGGTTTTAATGGGCCCGTCACTTCCACATCTCTGGACTAATGATCCACAATATTTTAAGGGGAAAACTGATTTAACTGCCGAGGCAACTGTTATTCATTTCGTTGAAAACTTTTTGGGCAAGGAATTTTATAATCTACCTGAGATTGAGCCTGTTAATAACCTTTTAAAGTTGTCCAAACATGGGATGGTAATAAGAGGAACTACAAGGAATAAAATTGCCAATTTAATGCAGGAAATGCAGACAATGAGTGGAATCCAGCGCCTTGCGTCATTACTGTCAATCTTTGACATTTTGTGTGCTAGTAATGAATATGAACTACTGGCAAGCCCTGGCTATCTAAAGCATGGTTTATTAGATTGCTCTGATAAGTTCAGCAAAGTTAATGCCTACATACTCAGAAACTTTGATCACGATATCACTTTGAATGAGGTAGCGTCTGTTGCGAATATGGCAGTAAGTACTTTTTGTAACTATTTCAAAGAACATTATAGGATCACATTTGTTGAATATCTTAATAAAGTAAGAGTTGGTCATGCCTGTAAATTATTGGGAGAGCTTGATGAGAATGTAGTTGAAATTGCCTATAAATGCGGGTTTAATAACCTGGCTAATTTCAACAGGCAATTCAGGAAGATCAAGAACATGACACCAAGTGAATATCGTAAGACTTCAAACGTCAATGTCCCACAGGTAGGAGGTACAGGCAGGTGGATGGTAGTTTCAAACAGAACCTCGACTGAGTTTGCGTGAGTTGAGTATCAAGTATCAAGAACCAAGAACCAAGACAAATACTACTCATTTGACTTCAGATTAATCCCAGATAACAGACAACTGATAACAGGTAACTCGTCAAGAGCCAAGACAGATACTACTCATTAGACATCATTCAGGATTAATCCCAGATAACAGACAACAGATAACAGACAACTGATAACTAGTTATTCTGATCCTTCTCCTTCCACTGCTCACTAAAAGATTTTTCAGCTACTTCAGGAAGTTCACGGTGTTTACCCCAGCTTTTCTTAAAGAAATTACGGAGCATTAAGTTTTTGAATTTACCTCCCATCATGTCCATTGTTTTGCGCTTCAGCATTCCAATTTTCCACCCTTTCCAACCCATCTTTTCCGAAAAAGGACTCAATCCCTGTTCTACAGAATCTCTTCTATTTAATAAAAGCATTTTATGAATATCGATCTTCACCGGGCAGACTTCCGTGCATTTTCCACAAAGACTCGAAGCATAACTTAAATGCTTAAATTCTTTCATGCCAGCCATATGGGGAGTGATGATTGAACCTATCGGACCGCTATAGGTAGTTTCATAGGTATGGCCACCAATATTTTTATATACAGGGCAAGCATTCAAACAGGCACCGCAGCGGATACAATAAAGTGCCTGACGTTGATCTTTTTGGGCAAGAAGGTTAGTCCGCCCATTATCCAGAAGTATTACGTACATCTCCTCTGGTCCGTCAGTTTCATTTCCTTGTCTTGGTCCGCCCAAAATCGTATTGTATACTGTCAGATTTTGACCGGTACCATGGCTCGATAGTAATGGCCAAAACAGATCCAAGTCATTTATTGTTGGGATAATTTTCTCAATACCAACTATCGCGATGTGAATTTTTGGGAATGTGGTAGTTAATCTCGCATTCCCTTCGTTCTCTGTTAATGCGATACTTCCACTATCTGCGATCAGGAAATTTCCGCCGCTAATACCAACATCATATGAAGTATATTTCTCCCTTAAAAGCTCTCTGGCTTTCATAGTGAGTTGTTCAGGGGTGGAGTCTAAAGGTGTATCGAATTTTTCATTAAATAATTTCGCAATATCTTCTTTACTGAGGTGCATTGCGGGAGTAACAATATGATATGGTTTTTGACCTAGTAGTTGAACAATGTATTCACCGAGGTCACTTTCCAATGTCTCAATATGATTTTTCTCTAGAAACTCATTTAAATGAATTTCTTCAGTTGCCATTGATTTAGACTTAATAACAGTTTTTGCACCTGCTTTTCTGATGATCTGAAGGATTTCATTCTGAGCCTCTTCTATGTCATTAGCCCAGATTACTTTGCCTCCCTTTTTCTGAAAATTTGACTCAAACTCCGGAAGAAGTTTGTCAAGATTTTCCATCACCCTCCATTTTATAGTATGAGCTTTTCTTTTCGAATTTTCAAGATTGGCAAGTTTTGATAAACCCCGTTCAACAGCTATATGATATTTACCGATGTTATAATTGATGATACGTCGATGATCGAGATCAAAGGCTTTTGTATCGGAGGTATGGACAAAATCGGTGGCTAAATTACTCATTAAACAAATTTAGTTATTTTGAACTTAAACTCAGTTTATTGTCCGGATTTTTCCTCGATATGAAATGGTTAAGCAAAATTTTATCCGCTATCAAGAGATTGCTTCGTCGTAGCTCCCTAACCGTCTGGTTAGGCAGGCTCGCAAAGACATCCACATAGAAATACAGTTAAATTACAATTTTTCTGGACTGTCGGTGCAGCGTTTTATCAGTGCGATCCGCCCAGAGTAGAGAAGCAGTCTAAATTGGAAATGAGTCTTATTTCGAATCTTAATTTAATCCTTCACATCTACCACTGGCCTTTTATCCCGCATCACCAGATCCCAGCCAGTGTAGTATGCTAACTGTGCCCGTTTACTCAGAAGCTCAAAGTTAATCTTGCTGATCTCATCACTGCCCTTATGATAATCATCGTGCTTACCATTATAATAGAAGATTACAGGGACTCCGTTTTTAGCAAAATTATAATGATCTGACCAATAGTAGATTTGATCTTCAGGAGCATTATGTTTATAATCGATTTTTATTTTAGTGTATAAAGCATTAGCATTTTCACTGATTTTATGCAGATCAGTACTTAATCTGTCTGCTCCAACCAAAAAACAGTAATTAGTTGAATCCGGAGAACTTTGATATTCTTTGCCAATGCGCCCAATCATATCTATATTCAGGTTAGTAATTGTTTTTGCAAATGGGAAGACAGGATTGAGAGCATAATATTCAGAACCCAACAGGTTTTTCTCCTCCCCTGTAAGCAGCATGAACAGAATGCTTCTCCTTGGGCCGTTCCCATTTTCTTTTGCCTTTGCAAAAGCTCTCGCAATTGCCAGAACTCCTGAAGTTCCTGAAGCATCATCATCAGCGCCATTAAATACCTTATCTTTTCCTCCATCAGGATTTAATCCGATGTGGTCATAATGGGCAGTGTAAACCAAAAGTTCGTCTTTCAGGTCGCTGCCTTCTAGAAAGCCAAGAACATTGGATGATTTGAGTGCTCTTTTCACAGGCGCATAATTCAATTTTATCTCAGCTTTGATGATCTGCAATCCATCAGAGGCATTTAATTCTCTAAATGTTTTACCAGAGCTCCTCAAAATCTTATCTGCAATTTCAGTTCCAGTTTGTATAACTCCCGGGGTATTTTCCCGCATCGGAATACTTTCTCTAATTCCATCTTTAACACTCAGGCTTGCACCCGACAGGTGCGAATGCTGTTGCTTTGTTCCAGCAACATTTATCGTAATGATTAATTCAGGTTTTTTACTCTTTACAAAATTCAGCCTTCTGGCAAATCCAGCTGCATCTCCCTCTTGCCTAATTAAAACAACTTTATCTTCTATGTTTGTGTTTTTTAGCTCCGCTTCAGTACCGAGTCCTATGAAAGTCAATTCATTTGCATAGATTATTTTTGCCTCACCGCTGCCGCTGAAAGAAAAATCTGTTTTATATTCTAATTTATTGCCATTTACTTCGAATGAATTAACAACAATGGAGGTTTCGATTAACTCGACATCTTGAAGATAAGATCCTTTAATAGGAGCGATTAGTTTCAATTTTTTAAATTCATGTGCAAGATATTTTGCGGACATCTCAGCCCCGTGTTTTCCGGTTTCCCTACCTTCAAACTTATCAGAAGCCAGAACTTGTAGATGCTTTTTAGTTCTTTTTGCGTTGATTTCTGAGGCATATTTTTGTGCTGCAGGATCCTGAGCAAAGCATTGAATCGAAATGACAATGAGGAGTAATAAGGCTGATAGTTGTTTTTTCATTTTTATTCGAGTTCAGGATGGTACTTGTTATTTGCTTATAAATGTAACCCTTTAGGCCATAAATAAAAAAGCCCCGCCCCGGATTAAATCCGGGGAGGGGCGGGAACTGGGCTTCATTTTCTTCAGTTCACCTATCGCGTAGCCGGCATGTCATTTTTTACATCAACAACCGGTCTTTTATCCCGGTTCAGAAGATCCCAACCAGTATAGTATACCAGTTGTGCACGTTTTGCAAGCAATTCAAAATTTATCTTGCTCACTTCATCACTCGCTTTGTGATAATCTTCATGTACACCATTAAAATAGAATACGATCGGAACACCATTTTTGGCAAAATTATAATGATCTGAACGGTAATAGATGCGCTCAGGGTCATTAGGATCGTTGTATTTATAATCGATTTTCATCTTGGTATAAACAGCATTGGCATTTTCACTAATCTTATGTAGATCTGTACTTAATTTATCAGAACCGATCAGGTAGCAATAGTTAGCAGAATCAGCAGAGCCTTTGTATAATTCACCAATTCTACCAATCATGTCAATATTCAGGTTGGTAATGGTGTTAGCCATTGGGAAAACCGGATTCATAGAGTAATATTCTGAACCTAATAACCCTTTCTCTTCACCGGTTACCATCAAGAACAATACACTTCTGCGTGGACCATGTCCAGCTTTTTTAGCTTTTGCATACGCTCTGGCTATATTTAATACTCCTGTGGTGCCTGATCCATCATCATCCGCGCCATTATTTACTTTATCTGTACCACCATCAGTTGTAAGTCCGATATGATCATAATGTGCCGAATAAACCACCAGTTCATCTTTAAGGTCAGTACCTTCCAGATATCCCATTACGTTCACAGATTTCACTTCCTTATTCACAGGACCATAGTTCATTGAGATTTGAGATTTTAAAACCTGAGATTGTGGCTTTCCGCTATTATCGATCGATGATTTTAAATCTTCATAGGTTTTTCCTGAATTTTTCAGGACCTGATTGGCTATATCTGGCGCAATACTCACGTAAGCAGCGCTTGCAGGACGATTATTTGCTGCAGCTTTTTTTTCTTTTTTGATAGCTAACCTGCCACCTCTTGGGGAATAAGATTGAAGTGCAACACTTACATCCGGATTTACCGCAAGAATAACTGAAGGGCCTTTACTCATGACATATTGTAAGCGTTTACTTCTGCTGGTACTCCAATCTGATACTTTTGAGGTTTTACTGATGGCTGATATCCCATTACTCATTGGCTCACCTTTATTAATCATCAAAACTACTTTCCCGGTTACATCAATGTTTTTAAGATCATCATAGTTTTCTGTGCCAATTCCATAGCCAATAAATACTACTTCGCTCACATCGATTGATTTATCTTCGCCACTACCTGAGAATAGAAATTCTTTTCCCAGGCTCAGTGTTTTTCCATTAACAATAAAAGAAGTTACATCAAAAGAGGTTTCTACCAGTGGAACATCCTGAAAATATGATCCGTTTAAAGGTGCAGTTAAATTTAATTTTTTAAATTCTTTTGCAATGTAATTAGCTGCTTTTTCAGCACCTGCCTTCCCTGTTTCTCTTCCTTCAAACTTGTCAGAAGCAAGGATTGTCAAATGTTTTTTTGCATTTTTTACGTTAATTTCCTCAGCAAATTTTTGTGCATTTGGATCCTGAGCGAAAGCCTGTGTAGAAACACAAAGCAGAAATAGCGCCCAAATTGTTTTTTTTGATATCATATGTTCATGGTTAGTTTAAAATAATTAGCAGGATATTTTATTGACCCTATTTGCATGACGGCCTCCTTCAAATTCAGTACCTATAAATTTCGTACAAATTTGTCTGGCCAGTTCAGAGCTAATAAATCTTGCTGGTATACAAAGAATATTGGCGTTATTATGAGATCTTGCAAGTTCTGCAAGTTCTTCATTCCAACAGATCGCGGCTCTGATACCCTGATGTTTATTGGCTGTAATTGCTACTCCATTAGCACTGCCACAAATCAATATGCCAATTGTAAATTCAGCATTTTCAACAGCAGTGGCCACTGGATGTGCAAAATCTGGGTAATCTACTGAGTCGGCACTGTGGGTGCCAAAGTCTTTAACATGGTATTCTTTCAGAAAATCTACAAGCATGTTTTTGCATTCAAAACCTGCATGGTCAGCTCCTATAGCGATGGATATTTTTTGGTTCATCTTTTTAATTCTTGACTTAAATCCTGTTTGAATATGGTGTCTTAAGAGGTTTAATTAGTCTTTATAAAATTCTATTTCTGCTTTTTTCTTATTACTTGCTACACGTGCTGACACGTAAATACTCAATTCATAGAGTAGAAATAACGGAAAACTAACTGTAAGCATGGTTACCAAATCGGGAGTCGGCGTAACAATGGCAGCAATGATTAAAATTATAACAGTAGCATATCTTCTGGAAGACCGCATGAACTCAGGAGTCATGATGCCCAGTTTGGAAAGGATATAGATAATAATCGGCAATTCAAAAGTAATAGCAGCCCCGATTGTCAGCGTTGCCACAACAGAAAAATAGGAAGCAATGGTGATTTGGTTATTTATAATCGAACTGACTTCATAATTTGACAAGAAATTTATTGAAAGTGGAGCGATGATATAATATCCAAATGCCAATCCGAGGATAAATAGTAAAGATGCCCAGAATACAAAACCTGTTGCCGATTTACGTTCATTTTCGTGTAATGCAGGTTTTACGAATCGCCATACTTCAAATAGTAGATAAGGCACACCTAACACTATACCAATCATTAAGGATGAGTTTAGCTGCAGGGTAAATTGCCCTCCTAATTCCGTATTTATTATATTAAAACTGAGTTTTTTCACGCAAAAGTCTGCACCAAGATTAAACTTCTCGGTGGCTAGGCACATCATTCGGTAGGTCCAGAAATCGGTACGGCCTGGCCCCATGATAATCTGGTCGAAAATGAAATCATAAAATGAGAATGCAAGTATTGTGAAGGTTACGATAGCAATGGAAGCTCTGATCAGATGACCTCTGAGGACATCTAAATGGTCAAAAAATGACATTTCAGCTTCAATTGTTTTACCTTTTTCCTTGATAGCCTTTACCAGGTCTGTACGTTCCTCACTCATAATTTTAAAACAAAAATGCCATTCTCTTGAATTTAAGAATGGTATTCAATGGATATTTATTAAGCATCAATTCTATTGTGACATTTAGCTACTAAAAATGACAGTTTCTTGTGTTTTGCCGGCATATACACTGCAATTTACTCACTAAGGTCAAAGCTCTCCATAAATTTGGTAGTAAAGTTACCTGCACGGAAATTGGGGTCTTTCATTAATCTTAAGTGGAATGGGATAGTGGTTTTAATGCCTTCAATTACAAATTCACTCAATGACCGCTCCATGGTACAAATAGCCTCTTCTCGGGTTTGTGCAACACAAATAAGCTTCGCGATCATAGAATCATAATTTGGAGGAATCTGGTAGCCGGCATAAACATGAGTATCAACCCTTACCCCATGACCACCCGGCGAATGGAAATTGGTTATTAGTCCGGGAGAAGGTCTAAAATTATTAAAAGGATCCTCAGCATTGATACGGCATTCGATCGCATGCATCGTAGGTATATAATTTTTCCCTGAGATAGGAATACCTGAAGCAACTTTGATCTGCTCTTTAATTAGGTCAAAATTAATTACCTCTTCAGTGACTGGATGTTCTACCTGTATACGGGTATTCATTTCCATGAAATAGAAATTTCTGTGTTTATCAACAAGAAATTCTACAGTTCCTGCGCCTTCGTAATTTACAGCCATCGCTCCTCTGATTGCGGCTTCACCCATTTTTTCACGCAGCTCAGGAGTCATAAATGGCGATGGAGACTCTTCTACCAGTTTCTGATGCCTCCGCTGAATAGAGCAATCACGTTCTGAGAGATGACATACTTTTCCGTATTGATCTCCAATTACTTGAATTTCAATATGACGCGGATCTTCAACATATTTCTCCAGATATAATCCGTCATTTCCAAAAGCAGCAGCTGATTCCTGACGTGCTGAATCCCATGCGGGCTCAAACTCAGAATCATTCCATACG
Source organism: Daejeonella sp. (assembly GCA_044341405.1). Taxonomy (GTDB): domain Bacteria; phylum Bacteroidota; class Bacteroidia; order Sphingobacteriales; family Sphingobacteriaceae; genus Daejeonella. The sequence continues at coordinate 12,796 of JBIIRT010000033.1, forward strand.
ATGCGCATTCCACGACCACCTCCACCTGCTGTGGCTTTCAAAATAATTGGATATCCAATCTCATTGGCAATTTTAATTCCCTCTTTAACATCAGATAGTAAACCTTCAGAACCTGGGATAGTTGGAACACCGGCTAATTTCATGGTTTCTTTAGCCGATGCTTTATCGCCCATACCATTAATTTGATCTGCGGTGGCGCCGATAAATTTTATACCGTATTCATTGCATATGGCTGAAAACTTTGCATTTTCAGATAAGAAACCATATCCCGGGTGAATTGCATCTGCATTAGTTAGTTCTGCCGCTGAAATTATATTGGGAATATTTAAATAAGAGTCTTTACTTGGTGGCGGACCGATACAAACTGCTTCATCTGCGAACCTTACATGCAGACTATGGCGATCGGCAGTTGAATAAACAGCTACAGTTTTTACTCCCATTTCCTTGCAGGTACGGATAATTCGAAGAGCTATTTCACCTCTATTTGCAATTAGTATTTTTTTAAACATGTTGTTTTGATTTGGGAATTTGAAAATTTGGGAATTTGAAAATGAAGATGTACAGTAATCTTAAAATCTTCAAATCATTAATTTTCAAATCAAATAGGTTCCACCAAAAATAAAGGTTGGTCATACTCTACCGGACTTGCATTATCTACCAGTACTTTTACGATACGGCCTGAAATTTCAGATTCGATTTCGTTGAAAAGTTTCATTGCTTCGATGATACAAACTACTTGTCCGGCTTTTATTTCATCACCTACATTGACAAGCAGCGGCTTATCCGGACTTGAAGATCTGTAAAAAGTACCGATCATAGGAGATTTTATAGTAACATACGTTGAGCTATCATCTATTACTGGTGGAGCAGGAACCGACTTAGTTTCTACCGGGCTTACAGGTGCTACTACTATTGCTGGAGTTGATGCAGGTTGTATTTGTTGAGCAGCTTGAGTCTGATAAACGGGCGGTTGATTAGTTTTTATGGTAATTTTAAAATCTTCCTGCTCAATAGAAACTTCATTTACTCCTGACTTGGAAACAAATTTAATAAGCTCCTGAATTTGTTTAATATCCATTTTGTTTAGTTTATGTGGACGATTTCAATCTAAAATTATAATAAAATTATTAAGAAACGATTTTGATTTATTTTTTAATAGGCCCATTTCAAATATAAGGAGCCCCAGGTGAAACCTCCGCCAAAAGCTGCAAGTATCAAATTGTCGCCTTTCTTGAGTTTTTGCTCCCACTCCCATAAACATAGTGGTATGGTTCCGTTGGTTGTATTACCGTATTTTTCTATGTTAATCATTACTTTTTCTGGAGCAATTCCACAACGATTACTTGTAGCATCAATAATTCGCTTGTTGGCCTGATGAGGAACTAGCCAGTCTATATCCTCAGAACTCAGCTTGTTTTTTTCCATGATCTCTGCAGCAACATCTGCCATATTGGTTACCGCAAATTTAAAAACTGCTTGTCCTTCCTGAAATAAAAAGTGTTCGTCATTATCTACAGTCTCATGGCTTGCAGGCCTTAATGAGCCACCTGCTTTTTGACAAAGGTAAGGTCCGCCGGAACCGTCGCTTTTTAATATGGAGTCTATTACACCATATCCCTCTGTATTTGGCTCAAGTAAAACAGCACCACACCCATCACCAAAAATGATACAGCTTTTTCGGTCTTTGTAATTAATTATAGATGACATTTTATCACCTCCAACTACCAAAACCTTTTGATGTTTACCGGTTTCAATAAATTGAGAGCCTGTTGCAAGTCCGTAAAGGAAACCTGAACATGCAGCATTGAGATCATATCCCCAGGCATTTGTAGCCCCGATTTTATGAGCAAGAATGTTTGCTGAAGCAGGGAAAACCATGTCTGGAGTAGTAGTGCAAAAAATTATAAGGTCTATCTCTTCGGCACTAATTCCACGCTTTTCTAGTAAGCCATTAACGGCATGGGTAGCCATATCGGAAGTTCCAAGATTCCCTTTGAGGATGCGGCGTTCTTTGATACCTGTACGACTGGTAATCCACTCGTCATTGGTTTCAACCATTCCTTCAAGTTCCTTATTGGTAAGAATATATTCAGGAACGAAGGCATTTACGGCTGTTATTGCAGCGTGTACTTTAGACATTATAAGTTGGAAATAATTATTTAAAAGCTTCTTTGATCTTATCAACGAAATGACTTTCGATCATGGTTCGCGATAAAAGTACCATATTTTTAATTGCTTCCGGATTAGAGATTCCATGGCCGATTAGAACAGGTGCATTTACTCCCAAAATAGGGCTGCCACCGTATTGCTCATAATTAAAACGGTCAAAGAATTCATCTTTAAATCCTTTTTTGAGTGTAAGAATATAAAAAGTTTCGGCTAATTTCAGCATTACATTTCCCGTAAATCCATCGCAAACAATAACATCTGCTTTATCATTGAATAAATCGCGGCCTTCAATGTTACCTATGAAGTTTATGTCGGATTTTTGTAGTAGTGGGAATGTGGATTGAGTTAGAACATTTCCCTTTTCTTCCTCTTCTCCAAGGTTCATCAAGCCGACTTTTGGATTTGAAATATGGTAAACATGTTCAGCATACAGACTGCCTAACATTCCGAACTGGGCCAATACTTCTGGTTTACAGTCGGCATTTGCGCCTACATCCAGCATAATTCCGAAACCAGATTTTAATTTAGGCACATTGGTGGCAACTGCCGGCCGAATTACTCCGGGAACAGGCTTTACGCTAAATATGGCCCCAACCAACATGGCCCCGGTATTTCCTGCTGATGAAAAGGAATCAATTTTACCTTCTTTTAGATATTGAAATCCAAGACTGATGCTTGAATTGGGCTTTTGAAGTACGGATTTTGTACCGTGTTCTCCCATTCCAATCATTTCGGTGGTATGAACAAATTCGAAAATTTCAGGGTTTAATCCGGCTTCTGAAATAAAAGGAAGAGCCTGATTCTTATCTCCGAAAAGAACTAATTTTTGGTCTGCCGATAAGGCTTTTTGAGCTTCTATTGCACCCAAAACTGCTGCTTTGGGAGCAAAATCTCCACCCATAATATCTAAGCCAATCTTCATATCAGAATGGTAACTTAGGCAATAGAGGTATTTTCAATTACCATCTTTCCGTTATAATACAAGTTTCCGTCAACTGTATACGCACGATGAGGTAAATGTACTGCACCAGTAGTTTGGCAGGTTGTTAAACCTGGAGCAACTGCTTTATAGTGAGTTCTTCTTTTATCTCTTCTTGATTTGGATATTTTCCGTTTTGGATGTGCCATTTGTTCCTATGTATTAAATTATTACTTTTTTATTTTCTTTAAAGCTTCCCATCTTGGATCAGCAATCTCTTCTTTTTCTTCAAATATTTTTGGCCCGGGAGCCAGTTGTTGTAACTTGCTTATCATCTCCAGATCACACCATTCAGTGTTCCCCTCGTCTGCACAGCGACTAATATAAGGTGCTGCCAAGTTAATAAATTCATAAATCAATGTTGCCACATTGATCTCAGTTTCATTTCTTTTCAATACGACGATCTCTTCAGTATCATCTTCCAGGTCGTTGTCGCCGTTTAACTTAACGATCTGCCTTTCCTGAATTTTTACCGAATAAGGGTAATCAGCAAGGCAAACGTCACATCCCAGTTGCATCTCACCTGAGATATGAAAATACAGGATCATCATTGTCTCCTGCTTATCCAGTTCAAGGGATACCTTAAGACTTCCATGCTTAACCAACGAGTATTCAAACTCACTAAAAAAAGCATCATTCACTTCGAATTCAAAATCGTGAACTCCAAGTTTTAATCCGGTAAACGGAATGCTATATTGTTGTAACGATTTCAAAGCACGCCAATTAAGCCTGCAAATTTAAGAAAATTTATTTAGTTGCTAACAGTTTTTTAAAAATGAACTGATTTTGGTCGCTAAAAGCTTTGGTAATAAGCGTTTTATGATTCTTTAATCTCTATCTTTTGAAAATTTACTCAGCTTCAAGGGGTTTGAGCTAAGTTCAGAACTTTCCCTTCTGTTCTTGACAATTTTGATTGCAGCAAACAGCGCCTCTCTGAAGGAGCTTTCTGATGCCTGATTTTTACCTGAGATATCAAAACCTGTTCCATGGTCTGGGGAGGTTCTCACAACGGGTAATCCAGCAGTGAAATTCACTCCATTGTGAAAAGCGATCTGTTTGAATGGTATTAGACCCTGATCATGATACATTGCCAGCACAGCATCGAACTGTGAATACGTATGGGCTGCAAAGAATCCATCTGCTGCATAAGGGCCAAAAGCGAAGATCCCCTGTAAATTAGCTTCGGTGATGGCAGGAATAATTATCTCCTGCTCTTCTTTCCCAATCAGTCCCATATCTCCGGCGTGAGGATTCAAGCCCAAAACGGCAATTTTTGGCTTTTGAATCCAGAAATCCTTTTTAAGGCTTTGTTTCATTATGGAAAGTTTTGATAGAATCATTTCCTTGCTGATTTTTTCGGCAACTTCAGTCACTGGAATATGACCGGTCACTACTCCTACCCGGATATCTTCACTCACAAGAAACATCAGAGAATCTTCGGCATTTGTCTTAGACTGAATATATTCGGTATGTCCTGCAAACTGGAAATCCTCACTTTGGATATTATGCTTGTTAATCGGTGCAGTAACTATTGCATCAGTTTTTCCTGCAATTAAATCGTCAAGTGCCCTTTCGAGTGAAATAAAAGCATATTTACCTCCTGTGGGCGTGCTTTCTCCCAACTCTAAGCGTACATCTTCCTCCCAGCAGTTAATCATATTTGGGCGTTTGTTATGTGCTTCTTCCGGATTGTTGATCACGTTAAAATTGAACTCATTTACATCCATTGTTTTACGATGGAAGGATGCAACTTTAGTTTGACCATAAACAATAGGGGTACAGTAGTCCATGATCTTGGTATCCATCAGTGTTTTAATGATGACTTCTAGACCGATACCGTTTACGTCTCCTATTGAAATTCCAATTTTAATTTTATCACTCATTCCTTCTTGCCCATTTATAAATAATTAACGCAAAATAAAGACTTTAATCCCAAACTCCAATTAGGTTTTAAGTTATAAGTTATAAGTTATAGGTTTTATGTACCAGCAAGTAAGAAATTGAGAGTGGAGGCCCGATAGCTATCGGGTGGAAAATTGAGAGTGAGAAAAAATAGATCACGCTCCCCATTTGCTAATCACTAGTGTCCGGTTAAAATAAAATTTCAGATAAAATGGCCATTTACATTGCACGAAGTGTATTTTTAAGAGTCTGATACAAAGCAAGCCCCCCTTTAAGTTTAGAATCATTTTTATAGTTTCACTGCCTTGAAATCTGCAAAATTCTACCTAAAACAACAGGACTGTTGATAAGCTTTGGCCTAAGCACAAAATCTCCGTTAACCTTTTTCCGCCTCAGCTGGTGCGGCAGGCACAGTCCAGGCCAAAGCATTAGCTTTTATAGCATCAGGTGCAGCGGCGGCATTTATTCGTTTTTCTCTATTATTTTTAAGGTACTCATGGTCTCGTCGTACCTCCTCGGCATGCTACTTTTCTGCTGAAGGAAAAGTAGAGAGAATAATTATGAGTAAAGAATTTGATCTTTTATTTTACAATTTCAATTTCCCCGGACAATACTGATTTGCTAATTTGCTAATTACCTCAATTTGCTCATTCCCTTAACCTCTTTTTTCCGTAATTTGCGCCAAATGCAACGCATATGAGTTTAGTAAGGGCAAAGAAGCATCTAGGACAACATTTCTTAACAGATAAAAACATCGCTGAGAAAATTGTCAACAATCTTCATGCCGGAGATCAGTATAAACAGATTTTGGAGGTTGGCCCAGGAATGGGAATTCTTTCAGACTTTCTACTTGCCAGAAAGGATTTGGAAACCTACCTCATTGATATAGATACCGAATCTTATGAATTTTTGAAAAAGAAATATACAAATCTGGGGGAGCGCTTGATCAATGGTGATTTTTTGCAACTGGATTTTGCATCTGTTTTTTCCGGAAAATTTGGCATTATCGGCAATTTCCCTTACAATATTTCATCGCAAATACTGTTTAAAGTGCTCGATAATCGTAATCAGGTAGTTGAGTTGGTAGGAATGTTTCAAAAAGAAGTTGCTCAGCGTTGTGCAGAAACGCCAGGAAGCAAGGAGTATGGTATATTAAGTGTTTTTCTGCAGGCTTTTTATAAAGTTGAATATTTATTCTCAGTTAAGCCGGGAGTATTTAACCCTCCGCCTAAAGTTACTTCGGCAGTCATACGACTTACCCGAAATGATGTTGAAAAACTGAATTGCGATGAAAAATTGTTCTGGCAGGTTGTCAAAGCAGGCTTTAACCAAAGGCGTAAAACACTGAGAAATGCTTTGTCGTCACTTGTTAGTAAAGAGAGTATGACTGATGATCCAATGTTCGACCTTCGAGCTGAGCGTTTGAGCGTAGAAGATTTTGTTAAAATGACGAACCTAATTGGTTCCTCAAGAATAATCACAGCATGAACAGAATTCTGATTGCAGACCACCTGCATCCTGCTTTTAAAATTGAGTTAGAAAAACTGGGGTATTTTTGCGATGATCTTCCATCGATCAGCAGAATTGAAATACTGGAGGTTCTGAAAAATTATACGGGAATTGCGGTACGTACCCGATTTCAGATTGACCAAGAACTTATTGATGCCGGTTCAAATCTTAAATTTATAGCAAGGGCAGGGGCGGGTATGGATAATGTAGATTATGAATATGCCAAATCTAAAAATATATCCTGTATCAATGCGCCTGAAGGTAACCGGGATGCTGTGGCTGAACACGTTATTGGCATGTTACTCTCCTTACTTAATGATTTAAGAAAAGCAGATAGTGAAGTGCGAAGCGGTATCTGGAATAGGGAAGATAACAGGGGATGGGAGCTGAAGGGCAGAACTGTTGCAATTATTGGATATGGAAATACCGGTCAGATGCTTGCCCGCAAACTTTCGGGTTTTGAAGCCAAGGTAATTGCTTATGATAAATATAAAACCGGATTTTCAAGTCAATACGTTGAAGAAGTGAGTATGGAACAGGTTGTTAAACAGGCAGATATTCTAAGTTTTCATATCCCATTAACTTACGAAACGAAACAACTATTTAACGAAGAATATTTATTCCATTTCAAAAAGCCTATTATTTTGTTAAATGCTTCTAGAGGTGAAATTGTAAATACAAGAGTGGTACTGAATGGTATACGAAGCGGTAAAATTAGCTCTGCCGGATTGGATGTACTTCAGGTTGAAAAATTCCCTGCCTTAGGGGAGCAGGAATGGTTTAATGAATTAAAGGATTGTCCGAATTTAATTTTAAGTCCGCACGTTGCAGGATGGACTCACGAATCCTACAGAAAGATTTCTGAAGTACTTGCCGAAAAAATAAAACAGCTGTTTACTGTTGAGTGATAATGAAGCATTTCTGGAATCCATTTTATCATCTCACTGGATTTCATCATAGAAATTTGGAAATCTAAAATCAAAAATATTATCTTCGTATTCATATGAGCAAGACTATATTGGCTTTAGCCGACATAGTCTTGTTTGTTTTTAAGAGTTTATTATAAAATGTGTGAGATATGACGGAAGTAACTTATTATACCCGGGAAGGATTAGAAAAACTTAAAGAAGAGCTTCATTTATTAAAAACTGAAGGTCGTTCACAGATTTCAAAAGCAATTGCTGAGGCAAGAGACAAGGGTGATTTGTCGGAGAATGCTGAATATGATGCCGCAAAAGAAGCGCAGGGTCATCATGAATCAAAAATTTCAAAACTTACAAATATTTTGGCAAATGCACGTTTGATAGATGAATCAAAGTTGGATTCTTCAAAAGTACTTGCATTATCAATTGTAAAGATCAAAAACATAAAGAATGGGGCAACCATGACTTATCAGCTTGTTTCTGAATCAGAAGCGGATCTTAAAACAGGTAAAATTTCAGTAAAGTCACCCATAGCCCAGGGCTTACTTGGTAAATCTGTGGGAGATACGGCAGAGATTGTGGTTCCGGCAGGAAAAATTGAGTTCGAGATCATTGAAATCAGCAGATAATAATAGCTTAATCAGAATATAAATCGAATTATTATGGAATCAATTTTCTCTAAAATAATAGCTGGTGAGATTCCATGTTATAAAGTCGCTGAGACTTCAGAATTTCTTGCCTTCCTGGATATAAACCCATTAACTGAAGGTCATCTTTTGGTTATTCCTAAAAAGGAGGTTGATTATATATTCGATTTGGATAGCGAAACTTATGTTGGACTAATGTTGTTTGCTCAGATTGTAGCATCGGGCCTAAAAAAAGCAATATCATGTCAGCGAATCGGTATTTCTGTTATCGGTCTGGAAATTCCTCATGCACATATTCATCTCATTCCAATGAATAGCATAGACGATATGAATTTTAGTCGGCCAAAACTCAGTTTTACAAACGAAGAATTGGAAGCCACAGCAGAAAAAATTAAGGAACATCTATAAATCGCCTTATTTTAGACGTTTTTGATTATCCTTCGCGAAAGCATCCCAACCGGAGTAGTTTTTTTTGCTACTAGTGCTACTTATTTTTTGAAATGAATGGCATACTGCAACTGCCAGGCCATCAGTGGCATCTAAAAATTCTGGAGTTTCAGAGAATTTCAATAATGTTTTCAGCATAGCCGCTACTTGTTCTTTAGAAGAATTTCCATTGCCTGTAATCGACTGCTTGATCTTTCTGGGGGAATATTCAAAAATAGGAAGACTGCGTGATAATGCTGCAGCCATTGCAACGCCCTGTGCCCGACCAAGTTTTAGCATTACCTGTATGTTTTTCCCATAAAAGGGTGCTTCTATGGCAAGGCAATCAGGCTGATACTGATCAATCAGTAAAACGGTTTTTTCGAAAATATGCTTAAGTTTTAGAGGATGATCTTCAAGGTGCTGTAATTTGACTATACCCAAACAGATCAGCTCGACTGAACTTTTGACCTCTTTGACAATACCATATCCCATCACACTCGTTCCGGGATCGATTCCAAGGATTATCCGCTCAGTAGATTTTTCTTTGATCATTTTTGACAATATTAAGAAATTACACGCTTTTTAATGTTTTTAACTTAATTCAATTTCAATATTTAAATTCACTCCAGCTTTTGCTTAACATTGTAGAAATAAAATACTTTGAACAAGCCTACCAAGAAAATTCTTAGCATTTGTATTAAGTTAACCATTATTGGTCTGGCAACCCTATATATTTATAATAGGCTAAACAACAATAGCAGTATTGAAGATTTTAAGGAACTGTTAGATTCCCTTGACTCTGAAAGTGTCGTTTTGGTAATTTCAACTCTATTTTTACTGATGTTCCTGAATTGGTTTCTGGAAGCTCTTAAATGGAAATTTCTTGTTCAAAAAATTGAAGTAATTACTACATGGAAAGCTGTTGAGTCTGTTTTTTGTGGCTTAACTTGGGCTGTTTTTACTCCAAACCGAATTGGAGAATTCGGAGGGAGGGTATTTTCCCTTTCTCCAAATAAACGGATTAAGGGGGCAGTTGTTATGACAGTTGGGACTATTGGCCAAATGGTTCTCACCAATGTGCTTGGCCTTTTAGCTCTCAGTTGGTTTTTATTCCGATTTATGCATTTAAATCCATTTCTAAATCTTAGCATAATCATTTTTGCAGTAGTTTTTAGTGGGTATTTTCTACTCTTCTTTTTCAACATACATTGGATAAACGGCCTATTATCACGGATAAAGTTCCTGAGGCGATACAGGCACTTTTTTATAATATTTTCTAGATTCAAGTTCAAAGAACTGCTACAAGTTTTAATCTATTGCTTTTCGCGTATCTTGGTTTATAGCACGCAGTATTTTTTAGTTTTTCGTTTACTGATTCCAGAAATAGATGCTCCTGATATTGTTCTGATGATGTTCGTTATTTTTTTTGTTCAATCTTCAATACCTTCACTTGATTTGTTTGATTTAGGTATAAGGGCCACAACGGCAGCCTATTTTTTTTCATTTGTAACCAATCAGGAAATTGTAGTTATGGCAGCAGTTGCAAGTATATGGCTGATTAATTTAATTATTCCTGCTATTTTAGGTTCAGTTTTCGTTTTAAAACTTAATTTCTTTGGCAGCCCTGATCATTAGTATTATTTCGTTTAGCCTCGCTATGGCTTATTTGGGTTTGATACTATTTCTGCGTAGGGGATGGAATAGTCTCAAAATTTATAATCTAAAAAATAATCAGTTTAAAACAACAGTCAGTATTCTGATTGCCGCCCGAAATGAGGAAGATAAAATTTTCAAAACCATTTCTGATATTCTTGCACAAGATTATCCTTCACATTTAGTCGAATTAATAGTTGTAGACGACCATTCTACTGACGGCACATCGGAAATAGTTCTTTCATTTGCAGATAGAGGTGTAAAACTAGTGGTGTTGAATGAAAGTAAACCTTTAAATTCATACAAAAAGAAAGCAATAACTGAGGCAATCAAGCTTTCTGAAGCAGAACTCATTATCACAACTGATGCCGATTGCAGAATGTCGCCTGACTGGCTAAAAACTATTATTGGTTTCTATGAGGCTGGTAATTATAAGTTGATCTCCTCCCCGGTTATCTATTTTGAAGAGAAGAGTGCATTCGAAAAAATGCAAAGTCTTGAATTTTTATTCCTAGTTGGCTTAGGAGCAGCAGGAGTAGGAAACAAAATGCCATCAACATGCAATGGAGCAAATCTCGCTTACAGCAGAGAAATTTTTCATGAATTAAAAGGATTTCAAGGTATTGATCAATTAGCCTCTGGCGATGATGAGCTGTTTCTTCATAAAGTAGCATCAGTTTATCCTGATAGCATTGGCTTTTGTAAAGCACGTGACGCTATGGTTTATACCCATGCAAAATCAAGCTTAAGTGAGTTTATTCAACAGCGAAAGCGCTGGGCTTCAAAAAGTACAAAATATAAAAACAAGGCTGTTGTATTTATCGGGGTTTTAGTGTGGATGTTTAATTTATCAATTGTTTTAATTTCAATTTTAGGCTTTTTTAATCCTTTTTATTGGTATTTATGCTTAGGCATCATCAGTATAAAGTTTGTTGCTGAACTTTTTTTTCAAATAGTTCTGTGCAGGTTTGCCAATAGAATTAAATTGTTGTGGCTCTTGCCATTACTAACAATAACCCACATATTTTATATGTTATATATTGGGGTTGCTGGCAATTCTGGAAAATACAATTGGAAGGGAAGGATGGTGCGTTAAAATTGAAATTATCAAAGCTTAAATGCTATTGACCATTATTAGGTTTGTTATAATATGTATTAACCTCGGCGGAGTTATCCTTAAAGTTAGATGATCAACGTTTTTTAGGTATCAACATATATTACTGTCCGTGAGTTTATTTCACATGTGTTATAAAGCTATTTATGATAGGTAGATTCTCTTAAGATGATAATTTTGCGAAATATACCATCCCATAATCATGCAAAGAATGAATACAGATGATATTACATTGCAGGCAATAAAGAAATCTTAAACAACCATTGTAAACTTATACTATGCTTCTTCCGTACTTTCAGCAGGAACTTATTGAAGCGGGCTGCGATGAGGCTGGAAGAGGATGTCTTGCAGGGCCTGTTTTTGCTGCTGCGGTAATCTTGCCCCGCAGTTTTTCGCACCCAATGCTTAACGATTCTAAGAAAATCAAGGAAAAGGATCGGTTTGAGCTTCGTGATTTGATACAGCGGGAAGCGCTGGCATATGCGGTAGCATCAGTTGATCATATTGAAATAGATAAAATAAACATTTTGAATGCCTCAATTTTCGCGATGCACCTTGCGCTCAGGCAACTTCAAATCCGCCCCGGGTTTATTATTATTGATGGTAACCGATTTAAATCTTTTGAGGATATTGATCACCAATGTATTGTAAAAGGGGATAGCAAGTATTTTTCAATTGCCGCAGCATCAATTTTAGCTAAAACCTATCGTGACGAATATATGCTCCGTTTAGCAGCGGATTATCCGCAATATGACTGGATAAACAATAAAGGATATCCTACTATTAAGCATAGAAATGCAGTGATTTCCTTTGGTCTAACACCTTTTCATCGTAAAACCTTCCAAATCAGTAAACCCCAGCTCAGCCTTGAGTTATAGATTCAAAACGGATTTGTTTAGCCTGAAATTATAGCTCAGCTTTTAACCGTTTTTAATTACTTTTGGCTCATTAATAATACGTACAGAATAATGAAAAGTGTTGCATTAAATGATATCCATATTGAACTTGGTGCCAAAATGGTTCCTTTTGCCGGATTTAATATGCCCGTCCAGTATAGTGGAATTAACATCGAGCATGAAACAGTCAGAAATGGCGTAGGCGTATTTGATGTTAGTCACATGGGTGAATTTATCTTAAAAGGAGAAGGTGCATTAGATCTTATCCAAAGAGTTTGTTCAAATGATGCCTCTACTCTTTTTGATGGTAAAGTTCAATATTCATGTCTTCCTAATGAGCAGGGTGGTATTGTAGATGACCTTTTAGTCTATCGCATAAATGAAAAAGCTTATATGCTGGTTGTCAATGCTTCAAATATTGAAAAAGACTGGGAATGGATTTCAAAATATAATAATGCAGGAGTTGAGATGAAGAATATTTCGGATCAGACTTCCTTGCTTGCGGTTCAGGGTCCAAAAGCAGCAGAAGCTTTACAGAGTTTAACCGATGTTGATTTGGCCGAAATGGATTATTATACGTTTAAAAAAGGTGTATTTGCAGGAATTGAAAATGTACTAATCTCTGCTACTGGATATACTGGAGCGGGGGGATTTGAACTATACTTCGACAAGAAAGATTCTGTACATATTTGGAATGAAGTATTCAAAGCCGGCGAGGCTTCAGGCATTAAACCTATCGGACTCGCGGCAAGGGACACGCTAAGATTGGAGATGGGTTTCTGTTTGTATGGAAACGATATTGACGATTCAACCTCACCAATTGAAGCAGGACTTGGATGGATAACTAAATTTAGCAAGAGCTTTATCAATTCAGAGAATCTTGCAGCCCAGAAACAAAACGGGGTGGAGCGTAAGCTGGTTGGATTTGAAATGATAGAGAGAGGTATTCCGCGTCACGATTATGAAATCGTCGATATCACTGGTACTGTAATTGGTAAAGTAACTTCAGGCACTCAATCGCCAAGTCTTCAAAAGGGAATAGGTATGGGTTATGTCAAAACAAGCTTTTCGAAGGTTGGTACTGAGATTTTTATAAAAATCAGAGATAATATAGTGTTGGCTAGGGTAGTAAAAATGCCTTTTAAATAGAAATCTATCCTATAAAAATGCAAAAACGCAACCTCGAAGTTTGTCTCACACCTGCTTTGCTTCATCTTCACGATATCACTAACAGCATTGTTGTGGTAATTGATATTTTTAGGGCTACTTCTTCCATTTGCTATGGCATTGAAAATGGGGCAGAATCAATCATACCCGTCGCTACCATTGAGGCATGCGAATCTTACAGACCTACTGGTTACCTGCTTGCCGCAGAGCGAAATGGTGAGGTTGTTGATGGTTTTGATTTCGGGAATTCTCCTTTTTCGTACACAAGGGAAAAGGTAGGAGGTAAAACTATTGTATTAACTACTACTAACGGAACACATGCAATAAATATGTCACGCGGGGCACATAAAATTGTGATAGGTTCTTTTTTAAATCTTGAATCTCTTTGCGACTGGTTAAAAACGCAGTCCAATGACGTTTTGTTATTATGTTCTGGCTGGAAGGATAAGGTTAATCTTGAGGATACACTTTTTGCAGGTGGGGTTGTACATTATCTCAGAGAAGCGAATTATGCTTTAGATGATGCAGGAATTGCTTCTGAAGATTTATACATCATGGCCAAAGATGATTTGAATACTTATTTGAAGAAAACTTCGCACAGTGAACGTCTGAAAAAGCTGGGTATTGAGGAAGATATTAAATTTTGTCTGAATCTGAATATTACCAAAGGGATTCCGGTGCTTGATGGAGAGCGGTTGGTTAAAATGGTGTAAGTTTCCTGATGGGCTGATTATGAGCTAAAATCAGCCCTTTTGCAAGCATCTTTAAGGCTAAACACACTATCGCCTAACATCTCGTTCCTGTAATACCTCCTCCAAATAGTTGATAAGATCCTATCATTTTCTTGCCCTGTTCAAGTATAACACCACAAACTGTTCTTGTACTTAAATTCTCTCTTTTAGGAAAACTGTTTCTAAAATGCCGAATGTAATCCTAATTATTTTGGAGCTAATTTAATTCGGTTTATAGCCCAACTGAATTTCTGAAATTAGTGCTATTGCCATGGAATGTCTTCAATCAAGTGTTGGTTTAGAATAAACGCAATTATTGATTTTTTTTATTCATAATTAAGATGTTTTTAATTGAAATAAAATTTTAGCACAGATTGGTTTTATTTTTTATCAACAAAAAATTTACATATATTCAAAAAATTTATTTCAAAATTGTATTCCCATAGCGTTTATAATCTTGATATAAAATTGGTTTTTAAAGGAATTAATACATTCAAAAAACTACTCACTAACCAGAAATATTCAATCAAAAATCATCTTCCAATGAAATCATTTTTTCACGGTTTACTATGTCTTTTTTTAATGCTTTGCACTGTACCTGCAATTGCTCAAATTGGAATTGGAACTAAAACTCCTGCACCTTCGGCAGCCTTAGAAGTTACTTCTAGTACAAATAATAAAGGGATCTTAATTCCCAGAGTAACTGCTACCCAAAAAGATGCAATTGCTAGTCCTGCCCAGGGATTATTGGTTTATCAAACCACAGTACCTATCGGGTTTTATTATTATACCGGTACTTCCTGGAAGTTGATGGCTATTCAAACCGACATAGCTAGCAAGGTAGACAAAGTAGATGGTAAGGACTTATCATCCAATGATTATACCACTGCAGAAAAAACAAAATTGGCAGCTATTACAGGAACGAATACTGGTGATCAAACAACTATTACTGGTAATGCAGGAACAGCTACCAAATTAGCAAGCCCAAGAACCATCAATGGGGTTGCCTTTGATGGTACTGCGAATATAACCGTAACTGCAGATGCAGGAACTTTAACAGGTAGTTTCACAAAAGACATCACTGTTAATAGTGTAAATATTGGGAGAGGAAATGGTGTAAATGGAT
>JBIIRT010000034.1:0-27863 GCA_044341405.1 Daejeonella sp.
TAACATTTTTAAACTTTTTAAAAACGTGGTGAAGAACAGAGCTGTCCAAAGGTTTTACAAACCGCATATCATAATGAGCTGGATGAATTCCGTCAGAATTCAATTCAAGGCATGCCTTAACAACTTCATTTCCAATGTGCCCAATACTCAGGATAGCAACATCTTCCCCGTCACAAATCATTCTCGCTTTCCCAATTTCTAAGGCTTTTAATGGGCGTCTCCATTCCGGCATGACCCCGTTTCCTCTTGGGTATCGGATACTGAAAGGCCCCATATTTTCCTGCTGTGCAGTGAACATCAGATTTCTTAAGTCCTCTTCATTCATTGGTGCAGAAACAATCATGTTGGGTATACATCGCATATAGGCAAGGTCGTATGCACCATGGTGTGTCGGACCATCTGCGCCAGCAAAACCAGCACGATCAAGGCAGAAAACAACATTTAGTTTTTGCAGAGCTACGTCATGAATAACCTGATCATAAGCTCTTTGCATGAATGTTGAGTAAATATTGCAGAATGGAACCATTCCCCTTGTTGCCAATCCGGCGGAGAACGTTACTGCATGTTGTTCAGCTATCCCAACATCAAATGCCCGGTCGGGCATAGCTTTCATCATAATATTCATTGATGAACCCGAAGGCATAGCTGGGGTAATTCCCATTATCTTCGAATTTAATTCTGCCAGCTCCACCAAAGTATGGCCAAAGACATCCTGGTATTTTGGTGCGGTCGGTTTTTCATTCGTAGCTTTTTGAATTTCCCCGGTAATCTTATCGAACAATCCCGGAGAATGCCACTTGGTTTGATCTTTTTCTGCAAGAGAATATCCTTTGCCTTTAACAGTGACGCAATGCAACAATTTTGGACCGGGAATATTTTTAAGGTCTTCAAGTATCTTTGTAAGATGTTTAACGTCATGCCCATCAATTGGCCCAAAGTACCTGAACTTGAGTGCTTCAAAGAAATTGCTCTTCTTTAATAATCCACCTTTTATGGTTTTCTCTATTTTTTTAACTACTTCATGAGCATTTGGGCCAAGCTCTGAAATTTTTGACAAAACATTCGAAATGTCATCCCGGAAACGGTTGTAAGATTTTGATGTAGTTATATCTGTCAGGTATTCTTTTAATGCACCTACATTCGGGTCAATCGACATGCAGTTGTCGTTTAGAATTACGAGAATATTCGAATTTTCTATCCCCCCATGATTCAGGGCTTCAAACGCCAATCCTCCGGTCATAGCACCATCCCCAATAACAGCAACATGTTGCCTGTCAGTTTCACCCTTATAATGCGAGGCAACTGCCATGCCTAGGGCAGCTGAAATAGAGGTTGAGGAGTGACCTACTCCAAATGTATCATACTCACTTTCAGATCTTTTTGGAAATCCACTTAATCCATTAAGTATTCGGTTTGTATGGAAATCTGCTCTACGACCGGTCAGGATTTTATGCCCATAGGCCTGATGGCCAACATCCCATACAAGCTGATCATATGGTGTATTAAGAACATAGTGTAATGCTACTGTTAATTCAACAACGCCTAAACTGGAACCGAAATGTCCGCCATTCACTGAAACCGTATCTACAATAAACTGTCTTAATTCTGAGCAGATCCGTTCCAGATCTTCTTCTTTAAATTTTTTTAAATCCGAAGGATAATTGATCTGTTCTAAAAATTCGCCCGGCTTAACTTCCATTTAGAGTTTATAATTTTGATGTGAGCAAAAATAATGTATTTGTTAAACATTTTTATTTTTTAGTGATACATAATTATTTCACTCTGCCTACATTTGAATCTAATTATGAGTGTTGCTGAAGCTTTCGAGATTAAACTCCCCCAATTTGAAGGGCCATTTGATCTGCTATTGTTTTTCATTGAGCGGGATGAACTGGATATACAGGATGTCCCTATAGCTAAGATCACAGATGATTTTCTCGACTATCTGCATCACTTGAATTCATTGAACATAGAAATAGCAAGCGAATTTATTTATGTAGCGGCTACCTTAATGCGGATAAAGGCCAAAATGCTTTTACCCCGACCAGATTTTGATGACGAGGGCAATGAAATAGATCTTAAACGCGACCTGATTCAGAAACTCATTGAATACAAAAAGTTTAAACAAATAGCTGAACAATTCAAATCGCTTGAAAACGAACGTTTTATGCATGAACGTCGTGGTAATATAGCTGACGACCTTGTTCAGATGTCTTTGACAGCAGATCCAGGTGAGGAATTAGAATCTATGAGTCTTTATAAACTCATGATGACCTTTAACAAAGTTCTTCAGCGAAGTTTACAGAGGGATGATAAACAGGAGCATATTGTTGAACAATACCCCTATAATATAGAGTCGCAGAAAAAAGTTATTGATAAGCTTCTCTCTATAAATAAGCGACTTGATTTCAGTGATATTGTCACAAATTCTGAAAATAAAGTCCATTTTGTCTACAATTTTCTTGCTTTGTTAGAGATGTTACAACAGGATCTTATTTCAATTCAAACAGGAATAGGATTTAATAATTTTTGGATTGAAGCTAAAACTGGTTCAATCAATTCTTAATTTGTATTTTTGTTTCACAATTCTAAAATTTATTTTTAAAACAAATACCATAATACATTCATGAAGAGAGATAAACTTATTTTCAGCCTGATTGATGAGGAACAAGACCGTCAGGAAAACGGTTTAGAGTTAATAGCATCAGAGAATTTCGTAAGTAAGCAGGTTATGGAAGCTGCGGGTTCGGTACTTACCAATAAATATGCTGAAGGTTTACCAGGGAAAAGGTATTATGGTGGATGTGAAGTTGTTGATGAGGTTGAAAATATTGCAATTGAGCGGGCCAAGGAACTGTTTAATGCAAGTTGGGCTAATGTTCAGCCACATTCGGGGGCACAGGCAAATGCTGCAGTGCTTCTTGGCCTACTTAACGGCGGGGATAAAATTTTAGGCTTTGATCTTTCACATGGTGGTCACCTGACTCATGGTTCACCGGTCAATTTTTCGGGCAAATTATATAAACCGCATTTTTATGGGGTAGATCGTGAATCTGGTCTTATTGATTATAAGAAGCTGGAAGAAGTTGCACTAAAAGAAAAACCGAAACTGATTATTTGTGGTGCTTCTGCCTACTCCCGTGATTGGGATTATAAATTTATCAGATCTGTTGCTGACCAGATTGGAGCGTTGGTTTTGGCTGATATTTCACATCCATCCGGACTTATTGCCCGGGGTTTGCTGAATGATCCACTTCCACATTGTCATGTTGTAACAACAACCACACATAAAACACTTAGAGGTCCGAGAGGTGGTATGATCATGATGGGGCAGGATTTTGAAAACCCAATGGGGCTAAAAACCCCGAAAGGTGAATTAAGGATGATGTCTTCTGTGTTAGATATGGCCGTATTCCCTGGTACTCAAGGTGGGCCTTTGGAGCATATTATCGCTGCAAAAGCAATTGCATTTGGAGAAGCTTTGAGCGAGGGTTACATGAAGTACATCATTCAGGTAAAGAAAAATGCCGAAGCTATGGCAGCTGCTCTCGTGAGTCGTGGATATCAGCTTATTTCGGGAGGTACAGATAATCATATGATGCTTATTGATCTGAGAAATAAGAACATAACCGGCAGGGATGCTGAAAACGCACTCGGTGAAGCAGCAATAACCGTCAATAAAAATATGGTTCCTTTTGATGATAAATCCCCATTTGTAACTTCTGGGATACGTGTTGGTACAGCCGCCGTTAGTACAAGAGGATTAAAGGAAAAGCATATGGAAAGAATTGTTGAACTCATTGATGAAGTGATCTCAAATCCAGCAAGCGAAAGTAATGCAAAAAAAGTTCGTAAGAAGGTAAATGAGATGATGGGTAAGCATCCACTTTACAGCTAAATATTGATTCATATTGAAGATATTACTGAGTGTGGCACCCGTCATTTCGATGAGCGAATCTAATTATTGTCTTTAAAAATAGTTTAAACGCGAAGCGAAATCTCATGATTAAGAGTAGGCTCGCATCAACAGATTTCTCCACAACACAATCCGCAAGCTTAAGAAGAACATACTTCAGTTGTGTTCGAAATGACGGAACCCGCGACCCCGTCATTTCGATGAGCGAATCTAATTATTGTCTTTAAAAATAGTTTAAACGCGAAGAGAAATCTCATGATTAAAAGCACAGTCTCGTATCAACAGATTTCTCCACAACACAATCCGCAAGCTTTAGAAGAACATACTGCAGCTGTGTTCGAAATGACGGAACCCGCGACCCCGTCATTCAGTATACGCCAGCGTACAAACACTGACTTTTACCCCCTCTATCTTTAGTAATTCTATGCTGCAGGCCTCCATGGTAGCCCCGGTAGTCATTACATCGTCAACAAGTAGAATATGTTTATGTGATAGTTCAGACGCATTTTTAACGATAAATGCATCTTTCAGATTTTCATATCTGGCAAACCTTGATTTTTTTGTTTGAGATTGGGTATTTTCTTCCCGAATCAGATTATGAGTATTTATTGGGAGATTTAGTATAGCTGACATACCTTTGGATACTTGCTCACTTTGGTTATAACCTCTTTTTTTAAATCTTTTTGGATGTAAGGGAATTGGAATAATCAAATCCGGTTGATTCCAAATTTCTGTGTTGTTAAGTTGCAAGGCATACAACTCTCCTATACGTATTCCAACATCTGGTTTTTTATTGTATTTCAATTCATGCATCAGGTTTTGAACCCTGCTTCCTTTTTGAAAATAAACAAAAGCAATAGCCTGTTGAAATATAAATCTTCCCCATAATTGCCTGGCCATCTTGTTTTGAGGATCAAGGTGAAAGTTAGTCTTGGGAAGGTGGTAGATACAATTGGTGCAGATTACTTTTTCGTTTTTGAACAAGTTTTGTCCGCATGCTGCACAAAGTTCCGGAAAGAATAGACAAAACAAATCATAGAAATAATCCAGGAACCTTTTCATGGGATTAAGGTACAGGGCTTTAGGATTGGAGGAGAATTGCTGTAAGTAATGATTTAGGAAACGGTCAGGTGATTTCGCATTCGGACCAGTCAGACCCAATTGTCATCGGGTTGCGAATTTACCTAGGTGTCAAGCAAGATAAATTCGTCAGTCGCGAACTCGGAATGTGTCCCGATTGCTATCGGGTCTTAAATCATCGACAAATTAGCAAATGGACAAATCATCCAATTTGCTAATTTGCTTATTCTCTAATTTGTTAATTGATCCTCAAGTTTTCACCGCCAGTTGTCCACAAGCTGCATCAATATCTTTCCCTCTGCTTCTGCGGATATTGGTATTAACCCCATTTTTACGTAGATATGATGCAAATATTTCGATCTTATCTTCACCGGCATTCTCAAAATTGGCAAAGGAGATAGGATTATATTCGATGATGTTTACTTTACATGGAATATGTCTGCAGAATTTTACGAGTTCTTCGGCATCAGAAATATTATCATTGAAATCATTGAATACAATGTATTCGTAGGTAACCGGGTTTTTGGTTTTTGAGAAATAGTATTTTAGGGCTTCTGCCAATGCTTTGAGTGAATTCTGCTCATTAATTGGCATAATGGTGTTACGTTTTTCATCATTTGCCGCATGCAATGAAAGGGCAAGATTAAATCGTACAGCATCATCACCCAGTTTCTTAATCATCTTTGCAATTCCGGCAGTGGAAACGGTAATCCGCTTAGCTGCCATGTTCAGTCCGTCGGGAGCCGTAATGCGCTCAATGGATTTCATAACATTAGCGTAATTCAGCAAGGGCTCACCCATCCCCATGTAGACGATATTAGTCAGCGGTACATTGTAATTTTCCTTTGCTTGCTTATCAATCAGCACTACCTGATCGTAAATCTCATCAGCATTCAGGTTGCGTTTTCTATCCATATAACCTGTTGCGCAAAACTTACAGGTGAGACTGCATCCTACCTGTGAACTCACGCAGGCAGTCATGCGGTCGGTAGCTGGTATCAGAACTCCTTCAATGATATTACTATCGAACAGTTTGAATGTGCTTTTTATAGTTTTGTCATTACTGAACTGCGAATGATGTACCTCTACATTATTGATTGTAAAACTCTCCTTTAATTTCTCTCTCAGAGCTTTCGAAAGATTGCTCATTTCATCAAAATCAGTGCATGATTTCTCCCAAAGCCATTCATAAACCTGCTTCGCACGGAATGAAGGTTCAGCCATAGCAGTAAACTCCTGCTTTAGTTGCTCCATAGATAGGCTTCGAATGTCTTTTTTATCTGATAATGGCATTGTTTGGCAAAAGTACGGAAATTTAGATTAGTGGTTAGTTGGTTGGTGGTTAGTTGGTTATATTATTGGCTGCTGATTTGAAATTATTATATCTGGGCCCGAATGTTTCATTTACTGGATTCTGATTAATGGCACATTATTTAAAATGAAAGCGAATCTATCTCAATACTCAATACTTAATACTAATTTATTACTCCTATTTTTACAACATGCTCAGATACCTCAGCGCAGACTTTATTTTTCCGGTTAGTTCTGAACCTGTTAAGGACGGGGTAGTCGTTTTAAATGAATCTGGGGAGGTTATTGAACTTCTCGATCCAAATCGGAGTCCAGCAATATCTGGCACAATTGAGCATTATCAGGGTATTATCGTTCCAGGCTTTATTAATGCCCATTGTCATCTGGAGCTTTCACATTTGCAAGGTAAAATTCCAAAAAATACCGGACTTGTACCCTTTCTCAAAGCTGTCATATCACAAAGAACCGCAGATGAAAATGAGGTATTGGCAGCCATGGAAATAAATGATCAGCATATGTTTGAGAATGGAATTGTGGCTGTGGGTGATATTTCCAATAATCATCTTTCCAAATCAATCAAACAGGGAAGTAAAATACATTATCATACGTTCGTTGAACTGCTAGGTTTTGATCCGGCAAAAGCAGAAATAGTTTTTAATAAAGCGCTTGAGTTGAAATCCAGTTTTTCTCCCTTGCCTGCATCCATTGTACCGCATGCGCCCTATTCTGTTTCTGAAAAACTTTTTAGTCTGCTTCGTGAATATTCAGAAACTCATGAAAACCTATGCAGTATGCACAATCAGGAAAGCAAGGCGGAAACTGATTTGTTTTTGAATAAGAGCGGGGATTTTCTTGATTTTTACAAGATGCTAAATCTTGGTCTTGACTTCTTCAAAGTAAGTTATCAAAGTTCCATTCAGAGTATTTTACCATTATTTTCAGCAAAGCAAAAAACTCTGCTTGTTCACAACATCTACACAAGTTTACAGGATTTAGCTGCTGTAACCGCTTGTGGAAAAGATGTTTACTGGTGTTTTTGTCCCAATGCCAACCTCTATATCGAAGGCAGACTGCCAGATATGGATCAGTTTCTTGCGGATGATTATAAAATCACTCTTGGTACAGATAGTTTAGCCTCAAATGATAAACTTTGTATTTTATCTGAACTCAAAGTAATCAAAGCCTATTTTCCCGAATTGTCCTTTGCTCAAACGATCCGCTGGGCTACACGCAATGGAGCTGAGTTTTTAGGAATCGATATGCGTTTTGGCTCGATTGAAAAGGGGAAAACTCCAGGATTAAACCTGATCGAAAATGTTAATGGAGCAGAATTAACCTTGAGTTCAACACTGAAAAGACTCATTTGAAACAATTTTTTCAGATATGATTGCAATGAACAGAATTAAAAAACTCTTCAATATTGAATACCCCATTATTCAGGGAGGGATGGTTTGGTGCAGTGGCTGGCGACTTGCTTCGGCGGTATCAAATGCTGGGGGTTTAGGCTTGATCGGTGCCGGATCTATGTATCCGGAAGTATTGAGGGAGCATATTCAAAAATGCAGGACTGCCACCTCCAAACCATTTGGCGTAAATGTACCGCTGTTATACCCGGATATAGAAAAGATTATGAAGATAATCGTGGAAGAAAATGTTGAAATCGTTTTCAGCTCTGCGGGTAATCCGGCACTATGGACACCTTTTTTGAAAGAAAATAATATTTGTGTGGTTCATGTGATTGCAAATAGAAAGTTTGCCGAAAAAGCTGAGCAAAATGGGGTCGATGCTGTAGTAGCTGAGGGTTTTGAAGCTGGAGGGCATAATGGACGGGAGGAAACAACTACTTTATGCCTCATTCCTGAAATATGCAATTCGGTTTCTGTTCCTGTTATTGCAGCAGGTGGAATTGGCAGCGGAAAGGCAATGCTTGCTGCATTTGCGCTTGGAGCTGATGGCGTTCAAATTGGTTCTTTATTTGCAGCTTCAGGTGAATCTTCCGCACATGAAAACTTTAAAGAGGCCATCCTACAGGCAGCTGAGGGCGATACTAAACTGAGTATGAAATCTTTGATGCCAGTACGTTTGCTCAAAAATGATTTTTACAGAGCGGTTGAAAAGGCAGAGGCTGAAGGGGCTAATCGGGCAGTATTGATGGAATTATTAGGTCGGGGTCGCGCAAAGAAGGGAATGTTTGAAGGAGATATGATTGAGGGGGAGCTTGAAATTGGTCAGGTTGCATCTTACATTAGTGAAATAAAGCCCGCTGCTCAGATTCTAAAAGAGGTATGGGCGGAGTTTATAAGAGAAAAGGAACGCATGAATAAATTGAGTTTTTAGGAGAATTGAATGAAACATCTCGATATCATTATTACCGGAAAAGTTCAGGGTGTATTTTTTAGATCGACCAGTAAAGCTGTTGCAGATCAGCTTGGAATAAAAGGTACGGCTCGTAACCGGGCAGATGGAACTGTATTTATTGAAGCCGAAGGCGACGATTTCTCAATAGAACTCTTCCTTGAATTTTGCCATAAAGGCTCTGATAGGGCAGAAGTTGAAAATGTGTCCTTCAGCGAAGCTGAATTCAAAAACTATGTTAATTTTGAAGTAGTAAAAAGATAATTTATATGATCTAATCCTATCTCTCATTGTCAGCAATTAAAAAATTTGCCGGTCAGACTGCTATTTATGGGATAAGTACGGTCGCAGCACGGTTTTTAAACTTTTTTCTTACACCTATTTATGTAGGGCTTTACTCTCCGAAAGTTTACGGTATATTTTCTGTGATGTATAGCTGGGCATCTATGCTTAATGCTTTACTGGCATTCGGAATGGAAACTACCTATTTCAGGTATCTTAATAAATACGAGAACGATAAGCAGAAAGTATATAATAATACTTTTTTTACAGTATCACTCATTGTACTGACATTTCTGCTTTTTAGCTTTCTTTTTGTAGATGACATCGCTACTTGGATACAGCGGGGTAATGTTAATGATCCTGATTATGCCCGTTACATTAAGTATTTCATATATATTCTAGCAGCCGATGCACTGGCAGTTATTCCATTTGCGAAAGTCAGGGCTGATGGCCGGCCGGTACGCTATAGTATCATTAAATTCATTAATATTTTAACATTCATTGGCTTAAACCTACTTTTTATTGTTGTTTTTCCTTTAATTATCAAAGAGGGCTGGTTTGGAGCTGAATATCTAACCGGCTGGTATAGAGAAGGCTGGGTAGGTTATGTGTTTGTTTCTAACCTGATTGCTAGTCTGGTTACTCTGCTATTGCTTACGCCGGAGTTGTTAAAATTGACATTTAGTTATGATGCTTCCTTGCTGAAAGAAATGTTGGTTTATAGCTTACCTGTTCTGATTGCGAATATATCCTTCATCATCAATGAAAATATAGACAAGATATTTCTAGGACAACTTTTACCTGCTGATATTGCCGAACAGGAGGTGGGGATTTATGCAGCGTGTTACAAGATCGCAGTATTTTTGAGCATCTTTATTAATGCTTTTCGCCTCGGGGCAGAGCCTTTCTTTTTTAGTCAGGCAAAGAATAAAAACGCTACCGAAACTTATGCTCGGATTATGGATTACTTTGTAATCGCAGTTTCCCTGATCTTTGTATTTCTGGTTGCAAATATTGAACTACTTAAATATTTCATAAAAGGCAAGGATGCTGCAGAGCAAGCACTATACTGGTCGGGATTACAAATAGTGCCGGTTTTGTTATTCGGGTATGTGAGTTTGGGGATATATATCAATTTATCAATTTGGTATAAGTTATCGGATCAAACGCGATTTGGATTATACATCTCTGGAATTGGGGCGATTTTAACAATCGTTCTCAATCTAATCTTCATACCAAAGTTTAGTTATGTGGCTTCGGCATGGATCTCACTAACGGCTTATACCTGCATGATGATCCTTTCCTATTTATGGGGTCAGCGCAACTATCCTATCCCGTATAAGCTCAAAAAGAATATCTTTTATCTTTTATCCTCCGTTTGTATTGTTTTTGTAGTTTTTGTAGTATTTGATCGTAATCTAATTATAGGAAATGCCTTGTTTCTTATCTTTACAATTGTGATCCTCTATAGGGAAAGGAAAGAAATCAAATTAATACTCGGCAAAAAATGAAAATCCGCATTATAAATAAATCAGTTCACCAATTGCCGGCGTATGAAACCGAGGGTTCTGCGGGTATGGATCTTAGGGCCAATATTTCAGAAGGTATCATTTTAAAGCCGATGGAGCGAAAACTGATACCAAGTGGTTTGTTTATTGAATTGCCTGTAGGATTCGAGGCACAGATAAGGCCGCGTAGCGGACTTGCATTGAAGCATGGTATCAGTATTCTGAATTCTCCGGGAACGATTGATGCGGATTACAGAGGAGAAATAAAGATTCTTTTGATCAATTTCTCTGAAACCAACTTTGAGATTAATAGTGGTGACCGTATAGCACAAATGATTATTTCAAGGCATGAGCAGGTAAGTTGGGAAGAGGTTGAAATATTAAGTGAAACTTTACGTGGAGAAGGTGGTTATGGTCACACTGGATTGTAATGGTATGAAAAAAGGGAGTATCGCTGTATTATATTTTTTATTGTTTGTACTTCCCGTTTTTGCTCAAAGAAATAAAGCCGAAAAGAATGAGCCTGTCATAGTTGTTGGAAAGTTTCTAAATCAAAGAGATAGCATGCGGGTAAAGGAATTATTCTTTAATGGGCTGCAGGAAAAAATTTCAATGAATTATGCACAGGCGGCATCCACTTTTTCAAAAATTTTAGATTTTGATCCTTCAAATGATGCCGTATTATATGAGTTAGCAACTATTAGTTTTTCAGCTGATAAGCCTGAGGAGGCAGAAAAATTGGTAAGAAAAGCCGTAAGTGTTCGTCCTGAAAACGAGTGGTATTGGTTATTGCTATCGAATATCTATAAGAGAACAAATAAAATAAATGACCTGGTTTTTGTTCTAGATGAGCTATCGAAAATTTCTCCGAAGAATGAGGCTTATTATTATGATAAGGCAAACGCTCTAATGATGCTAAAACGCATGGATGAGGCTGAAAACGCTTACGATGAAATAGAGAAGAAATTTGGCGCATCAGAGGATTTGATTTCTGGCAGACAGCGTATTTTAATGCAACAAGGTAAATCGGCCAAACTAACTGATGAGTTAGAAAGGCAGATTCGATCAAAACCTGAAGATTTTAGAAATTATATTTATTTAAGTGAAGTATATTCCAGGGAGGGAGATCGACAAAAGGCTCTTGAGATATTAAACAAGGCTAAACAAATATCGCCCGAAAATGCAATGATTCGTCTGGCTCTTGCCGATAATTATAAGGCACTTCGGCAGTTTGAAAACACATTTATAGAATTAAAGGTAGCTTTTGAAGCTCCTGATCTGAATATTGATGAGAAGGTTAGAATTGTACTTTCCTTTTTCCCCATGTTTGCAGATATGAAGGCCAGAGCCTATGCAAATGAACTGGCTTCGATTATGGTAAGGGTTCATCCCGAGGAGGCTAAAGCCCATGCTATATTTGGAGACGTTCTTTTTCAGGAAAGAAAATATCCACTTGCACAGGAGTCATATAAGAAAGCACTTAAAATAAATGATCAGGTCTATCAAATTTGGGAGCAATTATTGCGCATACAAGTAAGCCGGGGCGAATTTAAACAGGCAGTAACAGATGGTGAACATGCTTTGAGTATTTTTCCAAACCAAGCTGCACTTTATTTGTATACAGGTATTGCTTACGCTCAAACTCAAAAACATGAGAAGGCAATAAGTTTTTTGAAAAGTGCATTAGATCTGGAAACTGAGGATAAGGATATACTTGTTCAGATCCATTCAACTATGGGTGATTCGTACAATTCCCTTAAGCAATTTAAGCAATCAGATCAGTCGTATAACAAAGCACTCGAGCTTGATTCCAAAAATTCTTATGTCTTGAATAATTATGCTTATTATTTATCGTTAAGAGGTGAGAATTTAATTGAAGCTGAAAAAATGTCAAGGCGTTCCAATGAACTGGATCCTGACAATTCATCATCTGAAGATACCTATGCATGGATTTTATTCAAGCTCAAAAAATATGAAGAAGCCAGAATCTGGATTGAAAGAGCCTTGCAGCATGATTCGAAAAGTGCGGTGCAGTTAGAGCATTATGGAGATATTTTGTATTTCCTTGGAGAAAAGGAAAAGGCACTTGCTCAATGGCGAGTGGCAAAAAAAATGGGTTTGCGCTCAGAAAAGTTGGATAGAAAAATAGATGAAGAGAAGTATACTGACTAATACGGTTTATGGGCTAGTGCTTTTGCTCGTATTAAACAGCTGTAAGGCTAAAAAGGCGGTTTTGCCAGTATCGGCTGCAATCCCCGAAGCGGCACCGGTAATTTCTGTTGAGGTAGATAATACCAGAAAGAATAAATTGAAATCTATTAATGATAGTAACATGGTTTTTAGCACCCTTGCTGTTAGGTCAAGGGCCGTGCTCAGCATAAATGATAAAGCTAATGATGTAAATATGAATTTTAGGATCCGTAATAATGAAGTGATTTGGGTCTCAATTACAGCCCTTGCAGGATTGGAAGTTGCCAGAGCTTTGATTACACCGGATAGTGTCAGAATTATTAATCGAATGGATAATGTTTACATCAAGAAACCATTCAGCTACATCTACGAGTTTACCAACGAACAGATCACCTTCAAAACCCTTCAGTCTATCCTGATAGGGAATACTATTTCAGACTTCATTACCGATTCAACCGATCTCAATATGGAGAGTGATGAAGTTAAGCTTAAAAGTATTCTGGGTGGCTTGACTTATAATTTGCGGCTCAATCGTGATAGTAAAGTGGTCTACGTAAACCTGAATGATGAGTTAGCAAAACAGGAGCTTACTTCGAATTATGCTGATTTTATGTTGGTTAATCAGCAGCAGGTTCCACATTCGGTTATCATGGATTCCAAAGTTAAAGCAAAGAAGTTTTTACTGGAACTAAAGTTTTTAAAAGTTGAGGTGGACGGTCCTTTAGAACTCCCCTTTAGGGTTCCTGATCGATTTTTGATAAAAAATTAAATACATTTGACTGAATGAAGCATTTAAAGTGTATCCTTTTTCTTGTATTATTTATTTCGGTATCCGGAGTTTTGGCTCAGAGTAGTTCGGAGTTAAGAAGGCGTAAAGAAGCCTTAACAAGGGAAATAGAATCTTTAAATAAAAGCCTTAATCAGACTGCAAATAATAAGAATCTATCTCTGAAAGAGATAAGGGCACTGAATGCGCAAATCAGACTTCGGGAGAAAAAAATTAATATTATCAATACTGAGGTCAAATTACTGGATAATCAGATTTCAGACAATACCAATACAGTCCGTTCGCTGCAGTCGCAACTCCTTAAATTAAAAAAAGAATATGCAGCGATGGTGCTCTTTGCTTTTCGTAATCAGAGTTCATATAGTAAACTCATGTTTATTTTTGCTTCGGATAATTTCAATCAGGCATATAAGCGATTAAAATACCTTCAGCAGTTTAGCGAATACCGACAGAAACAGGCACAGTACATTGAAGGAACTCAGAAAGAACTGAATGTAAAAATTACCGAGCTTGACCGGAACAAGAAGGAGAAAAGTGAGATTCTGACTGATCAGCAAAAGGAAAAGCGCACTCTTGGTATTCAAAAAAATAGTAAATCCAAGGTGTTGAGCAGCTTAACAAGTCAGGAGAAAAAACTAAAACAGGAGCTTACTCAAAAGCAACGTGAATCCGCGATTTTGAATCGTGCTATTCAGAATGCGATCAACAAGGAAATTGAGGAAGCAAGGAGACGTGCTGAGGCTGATGCCAGAGCTGCTGTAGCCAAGGCAAAATCTGAAAACAAAAATACGCCTGATTATAAGCCTGTTGCAAGTGGCTCGAGTATACTTGCGGCTACACCTGAATCTGCAAAATTATCATCCGATTTTTTGGGTAGCCGCGGTAGTCTTCCATGGCCTGTAACAAATGGAATGATAATCGAAGATTTTGGAAACCATACCATTGGGCGAAACGTGACTACAGAAAATAATGGTGTTGATATTAAAACAGCTCCGGGATCGGCAGTTCGTGCCGTGTTTAGTGGAGAAGTCGCTGCAGTTCAGAATATTTCAGGGTCCTATGCTGTTTTGATCAGACATGGTGAATATTTTACTGTATATTCGAATTTAAAGAGCGTAAATGTATCAAGAGGTCAGAAAGTTACGTTAAAGCAAAATATTGGAGCAGTAATCACGGATCCTATTGACGGGACTACTGAAGTCCACTTTGAAGTCAGAAAAGGTGCAACTCCTATGAATCCTGCTGGCTGGCTTTCAAATTAAATTATATTTAAAAGGCATTTTATTGCCTATATTTGTATATTGTATTATGAATATGTTTAATTCAGTGTTATTGTTTATGAATATCGGGGGGCCGGAGATGATCCTGATATTCCTTGTTGTTCTTTTATTATTCGGTGGTAAAAAACTTCCTGAACTTGCCCGCGGCTTGGGTAAAGGACTAAGGGAGTTTAAAGATGCTTCGGATGGTATAAAAAGAGAAATTCATAACAATATCAACAGCGTAAATGAGGTGGCTGATCAGGTAAAATCTGAAGTTCAGTCGGCTGCAGATTACGTTAATACCGAAACCTCCGCCGTAACAGGTTATCCTAATCCGGATGAGGCAGTTTTAGAGCATGGTTATGCATCTCAAACTGAATTGGAGCAGGAAAATAGTAATCCTGTTGCAGGATATGAGCCTGAAAACACTTTTGTGGATCCAGGCTCAGAAATTTCAAATAATCCCGATGAATCGGGAATTGAGCATACTAAAATCGCACATTAAATAAATTATTATGTCAAATTCAATTTTATTATTCGCAGGACTTGGAGCCACTGAGGTTATCTTAATTGTCGTGGTAGTTCTATTAATGTTTGGAGGGAAAAAAATCCCAGAACTTATGAGAGGATTAGGTAAAGGTATCAAAGAATTCAAGACTGCCCAGAGCGGTGAAGGTGAAACACCTGCCTCGACTACAAAAGACCAGGAGTCTAAATAATATAACTAACGTGGAATTGATTTCCTTCGGTGATATTCATTGCCGGAGGAAATTTCTTTTAAATCAATTGCCTTATTTGGAATCTATAGAGACGATAGAAAGCCAATCCTGGCTTTGTAATTTTTATGTTTTTTGTTAATTACCAAGACTGAAACATAGGCTTAATTTCTATTAACATAATATTTGAGGCATGGAAGGTTTTTCTTCTCTTTCCAAAATTCAGGCTGCTCTCTTTAAGCACGAAAGTGAATTCACTCTACCTCTTCTTGTAGAATATTATCTAAAACGAATTGGCGAAAATCAGGAGCTGAATGCGTTTGTTGAAGTGTTTACAGATGAGGCGCGTTCTGAAGCTGTACGGATTCAGGAAAAGTTGAATTCAGGAACGGCAGGGAAACTTGCCGGTATGGTTATCGGGATAAAGGATAATATCTGTTTCAAAGATCATAAAGTTTCTGCCTGTTCCAGGATTCTTGAAAATTATGTTTCACCTTTTTCTGCAACAGTTGTAGAACGTCTTATTGCAGAAGATGCATTGATTATTGGCAGACTCAATTGTGATGAGTTTGCAATGGGAGCATCCAACGAATCATCATATTATGGTCCAGTAAAGAATAAAGCCGATAAAACCAAGGTTTCGGGCGGATCATCAGGTGGAGCCGCTGTTGCTGTTCAGGCCGGACTTTGCCTTGCGGCCTTGGGTACAGATACCGGCGGGTCCGTTCGTCAGCCGGCGTCATTTTGTGGAGTTATAGGATTGAAACCTAGCTATGGAAGAGTATCGAGGCATGGAATTATTTCTTACGCATCCTCTTTTGATCAGGTTGGACCTATTACTAATTGTATTGAAGATGCTGCAATTCTGCTGGAATTTATTGCCGGTTCAGATAATTATGATAGTACTGCCTCCCAAAGAGCGGTGCCTTCGTATACTTTAGGAACGAAAGAATTAAAAAAGGAAAAGATTGCCTATTTGTCGGAAGCACTGCATTCAAAAGGGCTTGATCCAGAAGTTAAGCTAGCATTTCAGAGAAGTATTGATTCATTAAAAGCAGCCGGGCATTTAGTGGAACCCGTTCCTTTTGAATTTCTGGAATATGTGGTTCCTACCTACTATATTCTTACCATGGCTGAAGCATCATCTAATCTTGCGAGGTACGATGGGATACATTATGGATACCGTAGTAAAAGAGCATATGATCTTGAATCGACCTACAAAACTTCCCGTTCAGAAGGTTTTGGGGCTGAAGTTAAGCGAAGAATTGTGCTTGGAACCTTTGTGCTGAGTGCTGGATATTATGATGCCTATTATTCAAAGGCACAAAAAGTACGTAGATTGATTCGTGACCGGACTAACCAGATATTAGACGAATATGATTTTATCATGTTACCAACTGCGCCTACTCCAGCCTTTAGTATTGGTGAGGAAAGTGATGATCCGGTGGTAAATTATCTGGCAGACATTTTTACTGTCCAGGCTTCATTGGCAGGTATTCCGGCAATTTCCCTACCTGCAGGTAATAACTCTGCTGGTTTACCGTTAGGAATGCAGTTTTTAGGAAGGCGATTCGGCGAAGCTGATTTATTGGCTTTTTCAAAAAAATTCCAGAATATATTGCATTTATGATTCGGTTTTTTTTATACAGAAATGTTTTTAATCCTGTAAATATGCCTTGCTCTGTTTTTTAAATATGAGAAAAACGATAATTATATTTTTTAGTCTATTAATATCCCTGATACCTGCTTTTAGTGCTTCCGCAAGTCTGGGTCAAGATTCGGTTCTTTTGAAACCATCTGTCAAGATTATTAGCCTAAAAGATACCCTTTTCACCCCCCATATCGTACAAGATCCAATACTCAGCTATCAGAATCTTATTTATAAAAACAGGCTAGAGTCTGTTCAAAAAGATGTTTCATTAAGTTACAATGAATATGTTCAGCACTACATCGACATTTATACCGGAAGAAAGGAACAGATGGGGAAGATGTTGGGTTTATCTGAGTACTATTTTCCAATTTTTGAAAAAGCATTGAAAGAGGTTGGCATTCCTGAAGAGCTAAAATTTCTGACTGTAGTCGAATCGGCATTAAACCCTCAGGCAGTTTCCCGGTCAGGTGCAGTTGGTCCATGGCAATTTATGTACCAAACCGCCAGAGGCTACGGATTAATCATGGATAATTACACTGATGAGCGTAAAGATCCTGTGAAAGCAAGTTATGCGGCAGCAAAATATCTTTTTGATGCACATGCAAGAATCGGCGACTGGCTTTTGGCCATTGCGGCCTTCAACTGTGGTACTGGCGCTGTAACAAGGGCCATTGCTAAATCTGGTGGAGTGGCTGATTTTTGGAAGGTCAGGCCATATTTACCTGTTCAAACTCAAAATTATGTCCCGGCCTTTATAGCGACTGTTTATTCAATGAATTTTTTTAAGGATCATGAAATTTCTGTTAAGCCAGCAGGCTTCAGCACATTTACGGATGTGATTCCGATAAATAAAAGGATTTCAATGAGTAGTATTGCCGCCGCAACAAATATTGACCTAAAGGAGCTTCTGCTTCTAAATCCTTCTTTTAAAAAGGAAATCATTAATGGCTCCGAATCAACACCAATTCCACTGGTGCTTCCTCAGGTGAAAAATCATACTTATTCATCTCTATATGATCTTTTTAACGGAGTAACTGATCTCACAAACCCTGTTCCGCTTATAGCTTCGGCTAGCTCAACTCTAACAGAAAGATCTGAATTGAAGAAAAAAACAAATCCGTTCATTTATTATACAGTAAAGCCAGGTGATACTCTTTCTACGATTGCTGAAAAAAAAGGCTCAAGTGTAGGCAGTATTAAGGCGCTTAACGGACTTAAAAAGTCTTCAATTAAAGTCGGAATGCGACTAAAAATCAATAGAAATTAGTCTGCAGATTCTAAAATCGCTTGTTTTTGTTTTTTACTGCCGTAACGAAAAGAATTGTAATTTTGCCCCACTGACCAATTCCCTAACTTAATGAGTAAAACTAACCGTAAACAAGACGCATTGGATTATCATTCTCAAGGTCGTCCAGGAAAAATACAGGTTGTACCAACTAAACCTACCAATTCTCAGCGTGATTTGTCATTGGCCTATTCTCCCGGTGTTGCCGAGCCTTGCCTTCGAATTGCAGAAAACAAAGAAGATGTTTACAAATATACTGCAAAGGGAAACTTGGTTGCAGTAATCAGTAACGGATCGGCCGTTCTTGGTCTCGGTGATATTGGGCCTGAAGCAGGAAAGCCGGTAATGGAGGGTAAGGGTTTACTATTTAAAATATTTGCAGATATTGACGTATTTGACCTTGAACTGGATACACAGAACATTGACGAATTTGTGACTATTGTCAAGGCTCTTGAGCCAACTTTTGGAGGAATTAATCTCGAGGATATCAAAGCGCCGGAGTGCTTTGAAATAGAGCGTCGTCTTAAAGAGGTGATGTCAATACCTGTAATGCATGATGATCAGCATGGGACTGCGATAATTTCTGCCGCGGCATTAATCAATGCTTGTGAATTGCAAAAGAAAAAGTTGGATAGGGTTAAGATTGTGGTGAATGGCGCAGGTGCTGCAGCGATTTCTTGCACACGATTGTATGTAAGCCTTGGCGCGTTAAAAGAAAATATTGTGATGCTTGATCGCTCTGGTGTAATAAGGAGCGATCGTGCGAATCTTGAGGGCACAAAGGCTGAATTTGCCACCGTCCGTAAGATTGATACACTTGAGGAGGCTGTTAAGAATTCAGATGTATTTATTGGACTTTCCTCTCCGGATGTATTAACTGCCGATATGTTGAAAACAATGGCTAAAAATCCTATCGTTTTTGCAATGGCCAATCCTGATCCGGAGATAGCCTATGACCTTGCAATTAAAACCCGTAAGGATATAATTATGGCTACCGGAAGATCAGATTATCCAAATCAAGTAAACAATGTACTTGGTTTTCCGTATATCTTTAGAGGAGCACTTGATGTCAGGGCTACCGGAATCAATGAAGAGATGAAAAAGGCAGCAGTTATTGCGATCGCTGAGTTGGCAAAGAAAACAGTTCCTGAATCAGTAAACCTTGCCTATAATTTAAAAAATATAAAATTCGGGAAAGATTATATCATTCCTAAACCTATAGATTTTCGCTTAATTACGTCAGTATCACCAGCAGTTGCTAAAGCTGCCATGGATTCTGGTATAGCACGTAAAGGCATAAAGGACTGGGAGGCTTATCATGAGGAATTGAAGGCCCGTCTTGGGCTGGATGATAAATTAATGCGCACCATTACGAATAAAGCTAAAAGTGCTCCTAAGCGTGTGGTTTTTGCAGAAGCAGATAACTATAAAATATTAAAAGCGGCTCAAATTGTTCGGGATGAAGGTATTGCGATACCAATCTTGTTGGGAAATAAAACTGCGATTAATACAATTATGCTGGAAAATGAACTTGAGCTGGATGGTGTAACTATTATCGATCCACTTGAAGAACTTGAAAAAAGAAGCGAATTTGCTGAGTACCTTTATAAGAAACGTCAGCGACGTGGAATTACTCTTTTTGAAGCGAAAAAGCTAATGAAAGATCGTAATTATTATGGGGCGGCTATGGTTCAGTTTGGAGAGGCTGATGCGTTAATCTCAGGACTAACCAAAGATTATCCTTCAACAATAAAGCCTGCACTTCAGGTAATTGGAATTGAAAATGGAGTAAACCGTGTTGCAGGGATGTACATGATGCTAACCAAAAAGGGTCCTGTGTTTTTTGGAGATACTACAGTCAATGAAAATCCTACAGTCGATGAATTGGTTGATATTACTGTCTTGCTTGATCAATCAGTCAGAAAGTTTAACATTCAACCCAGAGTGGCCATGTTATCATACTCAAATTTCGGATCGAATGATGGAACGGTTCCTGAAAAAGTACGTCAGGCTGTAAGACTACTTCATGAAAAGCATAAAAATATAATTGTTGACGGTGATATGCAGGCCAATTTCGCAATGAATACCGAGCTTCTCAGAGATAATTATCCATTCAGCACTTTGGTTGGCGCTCCTGCAAATGTATTAGTGTTTCCAAATCTCGAATCAGGGAATATTGCATATAAACTGTTGCAGGAAATTGGGGATGCAGAGGCGGTAGGACCAATCTTGCTCGGGCTGAACAAACCGGTTCATATATTACAACTCGGTAGTTCTGTACGTGAGATTGTGAATATGGTAACCATTGCTGTAGTGGATGTTCAAACTAAAGAAGAAGAAAATTCTGTACTTGTAAATCCTTGGGTAAAAGGTATATTTAAAAGAGCCTTTAAAAATTAATAGGTTTAACATATTGATATAAATATCTAAGTAAAATGTACGCATACATCCATGGTAAATTGGTATTCAAGTGTCCTACATATGTAGTTATTGATGCCGGAGGCATAGGTTATCACATCAATATTTCATTGAATACTTATGCGGAACTTGAAGAAAAGGAAAATTGCAAGCTTTATACATGGCTTCATGTCAAAGAGGATGCCCATACTCTGTACGGATTTTTTGAAGAAGGTGAACGTAGGTTATTCCTTCACTTGATTTCAGTTTCAGGAATAGGCCCCAATACAGGAAGAATGATTTTATCTTCAATAACACCATCTGAGATACAAACAGCCATAGTGAAAGGGGATGTACCTTTGATTCAAAGAATCAAAGGCATAGGACCTAAATCTGCACAAAGAATGATACTCGAATTACAAGATAAGCTAAAAAAGGAGGGTCCTGATTCATTGATCTCTATGCCTATTCATAATACAGCTAAAGATGAAGCTTTATCTGCTTTGGTTATGTTAGGATTCAATAAAAATATTGCAGAAAAAGTCCTTGAAAATGCAATTAAAGCTTCATCAGAAATTTTATCTGTTGAGGCTTTAATAAAAATTGCCCTGAAAAGCTTATAATTAATATCAATATCCTTTAAATTGAGAAGTGCTGTTTCTTTTTATCTGAAAAGTTTTCTATTTACACTCCTAATCCTATTTGCAGGGCAGGTAATTGCCCAAAATACACCTGCTCCAAAAGATACTGTTAAACTTATTTATCCATTTCGGGATTATAAAAATCTTGAGTTCAAGCCCTCAAAAGGAGTTATTCTTCCTAATCCCTCTAATATTCAGAGAAGTGTTGAATTTGATGCAATCTCAAAACGCTACATCATACGTGAAAAAATTGGGGAGAGACTTTACCGTGCTCCACAGTATTTGAGTATAGAAGAGTATCAGAAGTATGAAAATGAACTGATCAAGCGCAATTACTGGCGTGAACTTGCAGACTTACCTATTTCTGAAGCCCGCGAGCCAGGTTTTATCCCGCCAGTTATGGTAAATAGTAAATCTTTTGAAAAGATTTTTGGTGGAAATACAATAGAAATCCGACCTCAGGGATCAGCAGACCTAACTTTTGCAGGTCGTTTGAGCCGAAATGAAAATCCTTTGTTTAATGAAAGACAACGTAGACAGGGTAATTTTGATTTCGACCAGCGTATCCAAATGAATGTTGTGGGACAGATCGGTGAAAAATTGAAGATCAGCACCAATTATAATACCGAGGCCCAGTTTAATTTCGAGAATCAGGTTAAGCTTGATTATACTGGCAAGGATGATGAAATAATTAAAAAGATTGAGGCCGGTAATGTCAATTTGCCTTTAAGCTCCTCACTAATCAGTGGGAGTCAGGCATTATTTGGCTTGAAAACTCAATTGCAATTCGGCAAATTGAATGTAACGAGTGTTTTTTCGCAACAACAATCTCAACAAAAGGAGATAACAATAACCAATGGTTCCCAACAAAACGAATTCAGTATTTCAGCAGATAACTATGAGACCAATAAGCATTTTTTCTTAGCTCAGTATTTCAGAAATAATTATAACAAGGCTCTTGAAAATATACCTCTGAACAGCTCAAATGTTAATATTACGAAAATAGAAGTTTGGGTAACTAACCGAGCAAACAGTACGGTCAATTCAAGAGATGTATTGGGCTTAATGGATTTGGGTGAAAACAAGGTTTACAATACTTTTCAGGTTCAGGGGGGGCAGGGCTACTCTGTCATTCCTTCAGGTTTTGCCGGACCCGGTTTTGGGCAACAGTCGAATAACCTTCTGCAGGTTCTTCCGCCCGGAGTAAGACAGACCAATTCCAATGATGCTAATTCCTTTTTTCAGGCTGCTGGTGGTGGTACTGATAACTTCGCAAAACTCACCTTTGCGAGAAACCTCACAGACAAGGAATTTATCTTAAATCCTCGGCTAGGGTATATTTCATTAAATCAACCCCTCAATGCCGACGAGGTCCTTGCTGTTGCTTTTAGGTATACCATAAATGGCGTCGAATATCAGGTAGGGGAATTCTCCACAGATAACCCTGTGAATAATACCACTCCGGAAGTATTGTATGTCAAATTATTAAAAAATGAAACACTCAAAACCAGTCTGCCAATCTGGGATCTGATGATGAAGAATATTTATACTCTTGGGGCATATCAGATTACTAGGAACGACTTTAAACTGAGTATATTCAGGATTGATGAGGAGACAGGTATTGAAAAGCCACAGATTACAGAGGGACAGGCTACTACAAACAAACTTTGGACGCAGTTAACAAATCTGGATAATCTTAACCAGCAGAACGACCGTAAACCGGATGGCTATTTTGATTTTCTGGAGGGCATAACGATTGATCCTCAAAATGGCAGGATTACCTTCCCTCTTGTGGAGCCCTTTGGCTCTGATCTGGCCAGGCGTTTTAATCCGGTAACTGAGCGGAATCTTATCGATAAATATGTTTTCCAGGCGCTTTACGATTCTACAAAGGTGCTCGCTCAGCAACTCTTCGCAAGAGTGAATAGGTACCAGATCAAGGGTACTTACCAGTCGCAGGGTGGTTCAGAATTTCAGCTTAATGCCATTAATGTTCCTGCGGGTTCGGTGCAAGTGGTTGCAGGTTCAATGCCATTACAGGAAGGCGTTGATTTTACTGTTGACTACAATATTGGTGTCGTCAGGATTTTAAATTCAGCTCTTCTTAGTTCAGGGCAACAAATCAGAATCAAATTAGAGAATAACGAACTTTTTGGATTACAGCAAAGATCGCTAACCGGTTCACGTTTTGACTATCGCGTTAGCGATAAACTGAACCTGGGGGGAACCTTCATGAACCTCACCGAAAAGCCATTGACCCAGAAAGTAAATATTGGTGAAGAATCAATTTCTAATTCGATTTGGGGCGTAGATGCAAGCTATAATTCCCCATCCAGATGGCTCACACGTATGGTAGACAAAATTCCATTTATCAATACCAAAGAACCTTCAAGTATTACCTTCAATGGGGAATATGCCAGTCTTGTTCCAGGTCATCCACGAGCTTTGAATTTTGCCGGAAGCAGAAATGGTGCGAGTTATTTGGACGATTTCGAGGCCAGCAGGTCAATGATAGATATAAAAAGTGCAATAGCATGGCAAATATCAGGGACACCGCAACTTTTTCCGGAATCAAGATTCAATAATGATCTGGCCTATGGTTATAATCGGGCCAGACTTGCTTTTTATAATATTGATCCAATATTTTATCTTACCGGCAATACCCTGACGCCTGATAATATCAGGAGGGATAAAGATGAATTATCGAATCATTATGTACGTCAGATTTTTGAGAGGGAAGTATTTCCTTTTAAGGATTCTAATACCGGCCAGGCAATGATTTTACCCACTTTAGATCTTGCGTTTTATCCTACAATCAGGGGGCCTTATAATTTCACAAGTTCCGGACTGACTTCTACGGGGAACTTAACTAACCCGCGAAGTAGGTGGGGAGGAATTTTCAGGAAATTGGAAACTAATGATTTTGAGGCACTAAACATTGAATTCATTGAAATGTGGATGTTAGACCCATTCATTTATAATACGACAAGTCGGGGAGGTGATCTTTATTTTAATCTGGGCAATATTTCTGAAGATATCCTAAAAGATGGAAGGAAGAGTATGGAAAATGGTTTGCCGGTAGATGGTAATACTGCAAAAACAGAAAACACTATCTGGGGTAGAGTGCCAAAACTTCAACCGGTCATCCAGGCATTTGACAATAATCCAACAGCCAGACAATTTCAGGATATAGGTATAGATGGCTTGAGTAGTGAAGATGAAAGATTGCAATTCAGCTCCTTTTTAAATCAGGTAAAAGCAAGTGTCAATCCACAGGCTGCCATTGATATTGAAAGAGATCCGGCATCTGATGATTTCCAATATTACAGGGGACCTAATCTGGATCAGGCTAACGCAGGAATCTTGAAAAGGTATGAGAAATTTAATAATACGGAAGGTAATTCAAAAACTGCCCAGCAGTCGCTTGATCTTACGGGCATCGAAAATACATCAGCGACACCATTTCCAGATGGAGAGGATATTAACAGGGATAATAATTCAACACTTGCTGATGAATATTTTCAGTATAAGGTTTCTATCCGGCCTCAGGATTTGTTGAGTGTTGGTAGTAATTATGTTTCTGACATTGTACCTGCAACAGTAAAACTTGCTAATGGAACACAACAAACTGTGAGGTGGATTCAGTTTAAAATTCCAATCCCAGAATACTTACAAAAAGTTGGAAAGATTGAGGATTTCAAATCAATTCGTTTTATCAGAATGTTTATGACTGATTTTGCAGATACCACGATTATGCGTCTGGCCAGATTGCAATTGGTAAGAGGTGAGTGGAGGAGGTACAATTCCGAAAATAATCCCTCAAAGGTTCTTGCAGATCCTACATTAATCAATCCTGGTCCAGACAATTCAATAATTGATGTAAGTGCAGTAAATATTGAGGAAAATGGAAAACGTACTCCTATTCCTTATGTTCTTCCTCCTGGGATTACAAGGGAAATAGATTTTACAAACTTCAGAGGTGAATCCAGGCAAAATGAACAATCATTGGCATTAAGTGTCAGGAACCTTCGGGATGGATATGGTCGTGCAGCCTTCAGAACTACCATGAATGATTTCCGTTCCTACAGGCGACTGGAAATGTTTATTCATGCTGAGGGAGATCAACTGCGGGATAATGACCTTAAAGCATTTCTTCGTGTAGGTACAGACAATCAGGATAATTATTACGATTATGAAATTCCCTTAAAGGTTACCAGCCCTGGAACCAGTGCGCCAAGTCTGATCTGGCCCGATCAGAATAAAATTGATTTGGAATTAAGGCTATTTTTGGAAGCAAAAGCCGCAAGAAATAATGCCGTTTTTAACGGTCAGCCATGGCCTATTAACCGACCTTTTACCTATAGGGATGGTCAGAATGTGATCACAGTTAAAGGACAGCCCGATCTAAGTAAAGTTCGGGTCTATATGCTCGGAGTTCGCAATCCTTTACGATCCTTGGCAAACCCTGGGCTTGACGATGGGCTTGATAAATCAGCTCAGATTTGGTTTAATGAGATGCGGCTCACTGATTTTGATGAAAGGGGAGGTTGGGCAGCAAATGCTCGTATGAATGCCAGACTAGCAGATTTTGCAGATGTTACCATTTCGGGTAGCAAAAGTACCTTTGGGTTTGGCTCCATAGATCGTAGGGTTAGTGAAAGAAATCGTGAAGATGATATGCTTTTTGATCTTTCAGGAAATGTGGAGCTTGGCAGATTTTTCCCTGAACGTAGCGGACTAAAACTTCCGATGTTTGTTAACTTTTCAAGACAAGTTGCAAGTCCGCAATATGACCCAAGAATTCAGGATACTGAATTTAAAACCACGCTCGAAAATTCCACTAAAGCAGTTCGGGATTCATTGAAGTTCATCACAGAAGATTTTACATCCCGAAAGAGCATTAATTTTACTGATGTCCGTAAAATTAAAACTAATCCTGATAGCAAAACCCGGTTATGGGATATTGAAAATATAAGTGCCAGTTATTCATTCAATGAATTTAATCACCGTGATTTTATCAATGAAAACACATTACAGAAAACGTATCGTGCGGGTTTTCAATACAATTATTCCAAGCAGGCTAAAAATATTGCACCTTTTGAAAAGCTAATTAAATCGAAGAATCTTTCCCTGATCAGAGATTTTAATTTCAGTCTGCTACCTTCAATTTTAAATTTTAGAATAGATGTTGACCGGTTATATTCAGAAAATACACTTCGGGATAATGATCCCAATAATTTTCTTCCAATCAATACCAATTTTAATAAGAACTTTCAAATGTCACGTCTTTATGGCATAAGCTGGAATCTTACACGATCTATGCAGATAGATTTTAATGCTACCAATTATTCTATTATTGATGAGCCTGAAGGTAGAATAAATGGACTTAAACGTGACACTCTGTGGCAAAACCTGATGAATATGGGTAGGACAACAGACTACGGCCATACCATGAACCTGACTTATAATCTTCCAATTAACAAGATACCTGGCTTAGACTGGATTACAATGGCAGCTCGTTATGGTTCTGGTTTTAACTGGCAAACGGAGCCATTGTTAACTATGAATGACCCGGGTATTGATGTTGGAAACACAATTCAAAATTCAAGGACAATTCAGCTTAATCCTAGCTTGAGTATGGTTGCTTTGTATAATAAATTCGGGTTTATTCGAAATATGGGCCAAGAAGAACAAAGTAAGTCAGCAGATTTCCTGATCAATCTGATTACCAGTCTTAAAAATGTAAGTGGTGCATACACTAGAACAGAGGGGACTTTTCTTCCCGGATATCTTCCCAGTACAAGTTTCTTAGGGCAGGATTTAAGCTTAAATGCGCCAGGGTATGATTTTCTATTAGGCGGGCAAAGGGATATTCGGTTAAGATCGTTTCAAAATGGATGGGTTACCAGAGACTCATTACTGAACCAATTATATATTAATACTGTTAAGGAAGATATGAGTTTTAGGGGATTGATTGAACCAATCCGTGATCTTCGTATTGAATTAACTGCAACTAAAAGCCAGAGTTTTAATTATTCATCTAATTTTAAATTCCTTCCGTCGAGTAATTCGTTTGAAAACTTGAGCCCGATTACAACGGGAGATTTTAACATGTCTTTTTTCTCAATGAGAACTGCCTTTAGTAAGGAAAATAAATTAAATAATTCATCCAAACTATTCCAGCAATTTCAAGAGAACCGAGCGATAATTTCACAAAGATTAGGCGCACAAAATCCTAATTCTACTGGTTCTACAGGTGGATTTGCTAATGGTTATGGAAAAGGCTCTCAGGATGTTTTGATTGCCTCATTTATGGCAGCTTATACTGGGAAAGATGCAAATAATGTTTCACTCAACCGCTTCCCGAAAGTCCCTATTCCCAACTGGCGATTAAGTTATAATGGCTTGACCAAATATTCTTTCATCAATGAGATATTTACTTCTGTAGATGTTAATCATGCTTATCGTTCTACCTATAGTGT
>JBIIRT010000035.1:0-27713 GCA_044341405.1 Daejeonella sp.
AAAAGATCTTTAGACAAAAAAGAAGAAAAGGTAAAAGCATTGCTCACTGAAAATGAGAAGTTGAAAACTTATTTAGAAGAAAATAAGAAGTTGATTATTAAAGATGCTAAAGTTGAAGCTCAGAATATCATAAAAAATGCAAATAAACTTATTGAAAATACTATTTCAGAGATCAAAGAAAGTAAAGCCGATAAAATAAAGACCCAAAATCTGAGACAAAATTTACAGCAAGAATTAAATAAACATCACGTTCAGGAAAATTTAATAGTAAAGATTAATGAAGTAGTCGAGATAAAATCAGGCGACTGGGTAAAGTTGAATGATTCTGAGACTTTTGGGCAGGTTTTGGAAATTGCCCGCGATAATGTCATTTTAGCTATGGGCGATTTGCGATCCGTCGTAAAATTGAATAGGGTTGAAAAAATATCAAATCGGTCTGTACCGAAGGATATTAGAAAATCACACGGAACTGATCTAACTGAGAGTTTTTCAACCTTTAAAACAGAACTTGACCTTCGTGGAAAAAGAGGAGATGAGGCACTTTATGAAATTGAAAAGTATCTTGATAGAGCGGTAATGCTGGGATTGACTTCTTTAAAAATTATCCATGGTAAAGGAGATGGTATTTTGCGAAAACTTATCCGTGAGTATTTACGCAAATATTCTCAGGTTAGTCGCATTGAAGATGAGCATGCCGACAGGGGTGGGGATGGTATTACTTATGTTTATCTAAAATAGAATGTTTAATGCCACTACTTGTTAGGCTATTAAAAATGGAATATCAAGATACCACAGATCATATTTTTTTCTGCCTTAATAATTTTCGGTGCTGCATTCAAAAAAATCAGCTAAGAGTCTGGATTCTATTCCAGAAACTAATCAGAGCAAAATATGGTCGTTTAAGAGATGTTTGTGTTTCACTGGAAGGCCGGGTTTTTGTAGCGACAGCTAATGGTTCCAATGATAAAAATATTATTCTTAAAAGGAAATAAATCTGTGGTAATTTAATAATGACGTATTAATTTCAACCATTCAATGCTGTATTATGATTAATAAAGAAGTAAAAAATGCCGATGAAGCTATAAGAGACATTGAGAGTGGGATGACAGTTATGCTTGGTGGTTTTGGACTCTGTGGGATTCCTGAAAACGCTATAAATGCAATGGTTAAGAAAGGTATCAGTCAGCTGACCTGTATCTCCAATAATGCCGGCGTTGACGATTTCGGTATCGGACTGATGTTAAAAAATAGGCAGGTAAAGAAAATGATTTCCTCTTATGTAGGTGAAAATGCTGAATTTGAGAGACAGCTTTTAAGTGGCGAACTTGAAGTGGAACTGATTCCACAGGGAACCCTCGCAACACGTTGTATGGCATCGGGATATGGGATGCCCGCGATATTTACTCCAGCAGGTGTCGGTACCGAAGTGGCAGAAGGTAAGGAAGTAAGAAATTTTAATGGTAAAGATTATCTCATGGAAATGGCTTTCGAAGCCGATTTTGCGATTGTTAAAGCGTGGAAAGGTGACACCGCGGGTAATTTGATCTATCGCTCAACCGCCCGTAATTTCAATCCGGTTATGGCTATGGCAGGCAAAATAACTATTGCTGAGGTAGAACAATTAGTAGAAATTGGTGAACTTGATCCTGATCAGA
Organism: Daejeonella sp.; assembly: GCA_044341405.1. Taxonomy (GTDB): domain Bacteria; phylum Bacteroidota; class Bacteroidia; order Sphingobacteriales; family Sphingobacteriaceae; genus Daejeonella. Next base: position 1,656 of record JBIIRT010000035.1, read on the forward strand.
TTCATACTCCAGGAATTTATGTTCACCGTATATTTCAGGGGGATAATTATGAAAAGCGGATTGAACAGAGGACGGTGCAGCTGATTTGACGATTTGACGATTTGAAAATTTGATGAATAAATGAGAAATGAAAAAGAGAATCTGATTGTTAAATTGACGTTTGATTTTGCTATTGAAATCATAAAGTGTTCAAAAATTCTACAACAAAGTCATGATTACGCGCTCTCAAATTAACTCTTACGTGTAGGTATTTCTATAGGTGCAAATGTAAGGGAAGCGCAAAATGCAGAGAGTAAAGCTGACTTTATTTATAAAATGAAAATTGCAGCTAAAGAGGCAGATGAAGTATAGTATTACATTAGTTTAATTCATCATTCAGAAAATTTGCCTAATATAGATTTGCCATTAAACCAAATTCAATTAATAATCAAAATTATATCCAAGATCATTTCATCTTCAAAATTAAAATAGTGAATATCTAATTATTTTCAAATCATCAAATTTTCAAATCCTCTTATGTCACGTTTTCAAATATTTTCAAATCGACAAATTTATTATGCTTGATAAAAATGGAATAGCAAAACGAATTGCTAAAGAGATTAAGGATGGATATTATGTGAACCTTGGGATAGGTATTCCAACCCTCGTTGCTAATTATATCCCTGATGGAATTAATATTGTTTTACAATCCGAAAATGGTTTACTGGGAATGGGGCCATTCCCGATTGACGGAGAGGAAGATCCAGATTTAATTAATGCAGGAAAACAAACAATTACTACTCTGCCCGGTTCTGCAATTTTTGATTCAGCAATGAGTTTTGGAATGATCAGATCTCAGAAAGTAGATCTAACAATTTTGGGTGCAATGGAGGTTTCTGAAAATGGTGACATTGCTAATTGGAAAATTCCTGGTAAAATGGTTAAGGGAATGGGTGGCGCTATGGATTTGGTAGCATCTGCCAAGAATATTATTGTAGCAATGCAACATGTTAATAAAGCAGGAGAGAGTAAGTTACTTTCTAAATGTTCATTGCCACTTACTGGTATAAACTGTGTTAAAAAAATCGTTACTGAACTTGCAGTTCTTGAAGTGATGGCAGAAGGTGGATTTAAACTATTGGAATGTGCTCCGGGAGTAAGTGTGGATTTTATTAAAAATGCTACAGCCGGAAAATTAATTATTGAGGGTCAAATTCCTGAAATGCAGCTTTAATTCAATTGTTCAGCCAATACACTTTTTATTAACTTTTCTGAAATTTCGCTTGTGATCTTGTTAATATCATCAGCAACATGGGTATTGTTTTTTATTATTAAATCACAAAGTTCTCTATGAGGTAAAAGATAGTCTTTATAGGCTGGAACAACATGATTCTCCCATTTATATAGCACGTCACTCTCTGGGTAGCCACGCTCAATCAAATCTCTTTTTAGTCGACGTTTTAATGCAATTTCTTCATCGGTATCAATAAATATTTTTAAATCCAAAAGATCGGCGATTTCTTTGAAATGTAATATAAATAGACCTTCGACCATGATGATTGGTGCAGGATTTATTTCGAGAAGTTTGGGTTCAAGATTTGGATTATTAAAGGTATATTCCTTCTGATGAACGGTTTTGCCATTTATAAGATTTTTAATATCGCTTATAAACTGTTCATTATCAATGGTAGACGGAAGATCAAAGTTGTAGAGTTTGTTTTCTTCTGGAGTCATATTATGTGCAACTCTGTGGTAGTAATCGTCTTGAGATAGAAGACATACCTTCTTTTCTTCGAAATGATTTAAGAAAGATTTTAAAAAAAATGTTTTACCTGAACCACTGCTGCCTGCTATTCCAATTACAAAAGGTTTCTTACTCATTGGGTACTCCGTATACTAGCGTTGCCTGAAATCGTCTATCCATTGCTCCGATTAAATCAGCGGCTGCCTTTGTAACTACAATGATAGCCTCTTTAGTTGATTCATTCTCTGTGAATTTTCCAACAACCTTAGCAAATGTACTCTTGCCAGTCATTGGATTCGTAATTTTTACCACTGTTCCAATTGGCGCTGTTTGATGTAATGCAAGCATTTTTGTTGCATCTAGACTTTCATCTGCGATCCAAATGGCAACTCCACGTTCATTTACCTCTCTTAAACCATACCTAGCTGGAGGTAATTTAAGTCGATCGCTTGCATTCTTACTACTATCAATCTGGATTGGCTGAGTTACAGTACTGATAAGCTGGGCATCTATAGGAGCCGGTGGTGGGGGATTAATTTGCTCGACTGGAGCCGTACCATAAGGTACTTTTATAATTTGTCCGATTGCTAAATTATTACTTCTTAAATTATTTAGGTTCTTGAGATCGTCTACGGTGGTATTGAACTTTCTGGCAATCATGCTTAAATATTCGCGAGCCCCAACTTTATAATCCATTACTGCAACCTTAGATGCAATAGATGCCTGGGGGTTGTCGGTTTTTAACTCTTTAAATGGCCTTTCGGTCGGAACACGAATTATCGTTCCAATCTGTAACGACTGGTTATTGTTAAATTGGATAATCGTTTGCGGATTAACATTGTATTTTCTGGCAATGGAATAATAACTCTCTTTTGCCTCTACCTTATGAACAATATTCTTAAAGCCGTTTAATTCCTCTACATTGATTGAATCTATTGATGCACTCGCAGTGAATGAAATTATGGCAAAAGAAATTGATATCAAAAATTGTTTCAGCATTAATCTCGATTTTAAAATTGTACAATTATACTAAATATGAAACTATTTCATTCTTGTTCCGTACATAGAACAAGTGGTTTTTTTGAATAAAGAACGACTCGGGTTGTAGTTTTTGTATATCTCTTATCAAGATTTCATCAATTAATATGCCACTATCCTGATAAACAATCAGTCTCTGATGAATTTTAGTATTAATTTTTTCGTGAAAACTGATGATTGTTTGGTTCCTGAAATGTAAAACGGATAGATCTCCAACTAGTTCTTCTTTCAAAATAAAATCAGGAAATGTAATTTGATTCGTTACTTTAGGCAATAATATAGGTTGTTTTATATACTCGTAATTCGTTACTTCTGTAATAATTTCACCATTGAGATGATTGATCCATGATAGTCTTCTCGGACTGATTTTAGGATCAAATACCTGTAGGCCGAAGTCGTTGACTTGATGTAATGATAAATTATAACGTTCCCATAAAACTTCAGCATTTTGAATATTTACTGACATTATACCCCTAGTTTCCGGACTTTCTGACGAATTATTAATTATAATAATCAAAACCTTTTCATCAATATAGGCAAGATTAAGATTCCATGGCTCCTGAAAACTCTGTTCTTTTAACAGAATTTCACCTGTATTATAGTTAATGACACTGAATGATACTTTTCTTGATTCTAAGCTTCTGCTTTCAATTGCAATCAAGTTCTGTTTTTCGTTGATTTCAATCTTCCAAATTATCCCATCAAAGGTTTCAGACAGAATAGGCCTCAATTTATTTTTTTTAAAAGTCAATTTTTTACAGATCTAACAATTGTGAGCTATTTTAAAAAAGCAAATCAAAAATACATTAAAACATTCGGGCACGAAAATTGTTATATAATGTTAATAAATAATCTAAATATATGAACGCAAAAGAAATTAGTCTGGAAGAAAAGGAACTGAAACCAATTGTAGATCACTTAAATGATTTACTGGCAAACTATCATGTTCATTATCAAAAATTAAGAGGCTGTCATTGGAATGTTAAGGGGTCGCATTTCTTTACCCTTCACATCAAGTTTGAGGAACTTTACACTAATGCACAATTAACTATTGATGAACTCGCTGAACGAATTTTGACTATTGGAAAATCACCTTACAGCACTTTCTCGGAATACCTTGCAATATCAAAACTAAAAGAGATCAACTCTATAGGCGTCAAGGATACAGATTTAGTTGTGGCAATAATGGACGATTTCAGTAAGTTAATTGAAATGGAGCGTGAGATTATGAGTTTGGCCTCTAAGGCAGGAGATGAAGGAACAAGTGATCTTATTAACAAATTTATGCAGTTCAAAGAAAAGAACAACTGGATGCTCCGATCTTTCGTTGGTAAGAATTAGAAAAAAGGACCACCAAGCGGTGGTCCTTTTTTAAAATCTAGTCCCTATCGTTAAAAATATATTACTCCTGTTATTCCTAATGTTTGCAATCGATGTAGGAACATCATTTAAAGAATAAGGCCATCTTTCAGAATCAGATACAACCTTCTGGTAAGTCATATCAACATAATAATTATTGATTCGATAACCGAGTCCGCCACTAAACGTGCTTATACTAAAGCTTTTATTATCAGTAGATATGTAAGGGTCACCCTGAGATCCATATCCTCCTCTCAGCATCAGCTTATCAATTTTATACTCAGCTCCAATCCGAAAGTTGATTGCATCCGTAAATTTTGACATTACTGCTTTATTATTATCAGATATAACCTGAATATCATCTGTATTTGCCTGAGCAAAATTAATGGTTGAATAATCTATATAATCAAGATCAGCAGAGATGAATCCTTTATCATTAAAGAAGTAAGAAATACCTGTACTGATCTTTAATGGAGTTCGTAAATTATAAGTAAAATCATAGAATTCATCATTATTAACAAATTGTGAATCTATTCTGCTTTTACCATATTTTGTATCGAGTCCCTCAGAATAACTATCATCTATGGTGTACCATGTCGGACTTTCAATCGTAGCACCAATTCGAACATTAGGAATTGGTCGGTATAATGCACCAATTTTAGCATTGAATCCTGAACCTCTGGTTAGTTGAGACTGACGGTAGGATAGTTCATAGTCATTATTTTCAGTTACATTGAACCCCTTTTCTTTATAAATATCATTGGTATTATAGTTAACATTGGCAATACCAATACTTGCACCTACATAAAATTGATTGCTATAATTTGCTCCAAAGCTAAAATTAACTTCAGATTGACGGCCAAATCTTAAATCATTTTTTGTTTGTACATTATTCACATCAGTTTCAGGGAAATAATACCTTCCTCGACTATCATATCCTATTAGATAATTATCGTATGCCATTCTTTCAAGTGAACCGGATTGTAGGGTATTGGGAGCCCCATAAATAGATGTTGCAGATTCAGCAAAATAATCTGCAATTGAATTTTTGGGATTTTTTCCTGTATAACCAATGCTATTTTCAAAACCTTGTGTTTGATTATAAGCTAAACCAAAATTGAAACTTAGCCAGCCTTGATCAAGACTGGCACCTTTTGGTTTTCCTAATCTGGAATGAAAAACAACTGCAGCATTCGCAAGACCAAGTTTATCCCCTCTTGAAGTAGTTGACTGTCCTAAATAGTTTGAACTATTGTTATGCCCATCAAATCCCGGAGTTATGCTTAGTTCTGAACGTGTAAACAAACCTATTCCGGCTGGATTACCCCCAACTGAACTTAAATCACCCCCAACCCCTGTTTGTGCACCTATTGCTTTAAATCTGGCAGTACTTCCCCATTGGGATCTTGAAAAACGCAATGCATCTTCCGAATACTGGGCATATAGGTTACCTGTAGCAGTCACTATGACTACCAAAGAGAATAAAACTCTTAATTTCATAACGTATCGTTCTTAATTTCCTCTCTGGGGACGAGCACCACTGCTGCTGCCACCACCGTTGTTGGATGGTTGTGAACTTCTTGACCCTGAACCATTATTCTGTCTAGGAGCAGTGTAAATTCGTTCGGGCTGGGATGGTCTTTGAGGAGGACTTTGATTTACTCTGTCAGGGCGTGTTGCCGGTTGTGTTCGGGTAGTGGAACTGCCAGTGCCCCGTTCTGCACCGTAACGTTCTGCTCTTCCTCGCGACTGTATGATATTACCGCTATTATCCCTAACTATAGAACCGGGCACCCCAATAACTGCACCCCTTTCCATAGGAGTATTGTCGCCTGCTCTTGTTGGCCTGGCACGATAGTTCGGACCAGTAAATGCCGGACTACTGTAAATGCCACTGTAATATCCTCGATTGAAATTACCTCCATTGAAATTGCCTCCCCAAAATCCACCTCCAAATGAGCTGTACGGATTAAAGTAAGAATAAGGTCCCCATAAATTTGAACCATAATAAAGTCCCTGAAATCTCCATGGGTTATAACTGTAAAAACCACTATTGATTCCAATGCCTAAATTTATGCCCGGTGAACCGAAATAACTATATGGGAAGAAGGAAGGACTAAAAAAAGGATCGTAGTTATAACCATATATACTGTTATAGTAGCTCAGTGATGGATGATATCCTCTAAATCGGTTGATCCTGGAGGTATAATCAGAATAGCCATAATTACTGTACGTATCACCATACAACTCTTCGTCAGTAACGTAATCGTTTAAGGGCTGTTCTTCACGAACAGCTTGTTGAGCTAGAACTATTTCCTTGGCTCTGGCATTGGAATAGTAAACATCATCCTCAGGAACAGTAGATTGTACATTTTTGGTGCTCATGCAAGAGGATAAACCTACCGTGATACCTACAAAGGCGTGCAGTAATGAGAAATAAACAATTTTCTTTATCATGGCCGTAATATTTAAATTATAACGCTTAATGTATAGACGCTGTTATATCCCTATTGGTTGCATTTCAAAATATTATAATACATCGTCTAGTTTTATAACTTTGCTTAAAGTTTAAATTATATAAATATACGTAATTTTTTGACGCTTAAATAAGATGAGTAAGGGATTAACAAGTAGAGAAGAGGATTATTCACAGTGGTATAATGAGTTAGTAAGTAAAGCTGACATGGCTGAGCACTCTGCAGTGCGGGGTTGTATGGTTATAAAACCCTATGGCTATGCAATTTGGGAAAATATGCAGGCTGCCCTTGATAAAATGTTTAAAGAAACTGGCCACAGTAACGCTTATTTTCCATTGTTCATTCCAAAGTCATTTTTTTCAAAAGAAGCTTCTCATGTTGAAGGTTTCGCCACCGAATGTGCTGTGGTTACTCACTACCGACTAAAAAATGATGGGAATGGGAATATCATTGTTGACGAGGATGCTAAGCTGGAGGAGGAACTAATTGTCAGACCTACTTCTGAGACTATTATTTGGAATACTTATAAAGGATGGATTCAATCCTATCGAGATCTGCCTATTCTGGTTAATCAATGGGCCAATGTAGTCCGTTGGGAAATGCGGACACGATTATTCCTCAGAACTGCTGAATTTCTATGGCAGGAGGGACATACAGCCCATGCAACTTCGCAGGAAGCTATAGAGGAAACGGAGCGCATGCTTGAAGTTTATGCCGATTTTGCAGAGAATTGGATGGCGGTTCCTGTAATCAAAGGCAAGAAAACTGCAAATGAGCGTTTTGCCGGAGCTTTGGATACCTATTGCATCGAAGCTTTAATGCAAGATGGAAAAGCTTTGCAAGCTGGAACTTCGCATTTTTTGGGTCAGAATTTTGCCAAAGCCTTTGATGTTAAATTTACAAGTAAAGAAGGGAAGCTAGATTTTGTTTGGGCTACTTCTTGGGGAGTTTCTACTCGACTGATAGGTGCTTTAATCATGGCACATTCTGACGACTCAGGTTTAGTTTTACCCCCCAAGTTGGCACCTATACAGGTAGTGATTGTTCCAATTTATCGTTCTGATGAAGAACTCGAAAAAATATCCGAACTTGCTAGAACATTGTCAAAAGATCTCAAAAGCAAGAATATTTCGGTTAAATACGATGATCGTGATACCCTTCGACCAGGTTTTAAATTTGCAGAATACGAAATGAAGGGAGTTCCGGTTCGCCTGGCAATTGGTGGTCGTGATCTAGAGAATGGTACTGTTGAAATCGCTAGAAGAGATACCAAAGAGAAGCAAACTATCGCAAGAGATGGGATTGTTGATTACATAGAAAATTTATTGACAGATATTCAACAGAATATTTACAATAAGGCACTGAAGTTTAGAAATGAAAATACCCGTGAAGCTAATTCCTATGATGAATTTAAGCAGCTTTTAGATTCAAAAGCAGGATTCATTTCTGCACATTGGGATGGAAGCCCTGAAACAGAAAAACAGATAAAAGAAGAAACTAAGGCCACGATACGCTGTATCCCTTTGAATAATAAACTCGAAAATGGAACTTGTATTGTTACCGGAAAGCCTTCAATACAACGAGTTTTATTTGCCAGGGCATATTAATAATAAAAAAAATGGAAGAAGTTGAATCCTATCAACACGTTTTAAAGTTGCTTGAGAATAAAGCTTCAGTAAAACAGCAAATTTTTAAAACTACATCTTCGGTATTTAATTTGTTCAAAGTAGAACTTCAAGAAATCTGCTTGGATATGCAGAACGATTTTTCTAAGATTGATAGGAATGTTGAGATTAGTTATTCAGACCGTGGAGATTTTGAAGCACAGCTTAAATTTTCTGGTGATGTTCTTGTTATATCAATGCATAGTAATGTGTTTGGTTTTCCTCCTGAGCATGAAATCAATAAGCTTAAATATGTTCAGGATGATCCTTCTAGAAAATATTGCGGAGTGATTCATATTCATAATTTTCTTGCAGATTCATTAAAATATAACCGAACTACTGATATCGGATATTTGCTTGGAAGAGTCTTCATTAATAAGGAAGAGCATTTCTTTGTTGACGGTCAGAGTCAGCTAGGTTTTCTGTTTAACTCTTTTTGGAAAGGTAAACTCAAGAAAGAGCAGATCAGAAAGATTCTGGAACTCGCAATTATTTATTGTATGGATTTTGACCTTCTCACTCCACCATTTGAAAGCGTAAGACAAATAACTCTTGAAGAAAAACAATATATGGGTTCAAATTCAGGGTATCCTACAGGTAAACGAATGGGTTATAAGTTTAGACAAGAACTTGATCCATCTTTAGTTCCGGTAAATAAGAGCAAATAGCCTGCTTAAATTCTATTTATTCAGAACTATAACCATGATTTTATCATTCGCAAGATTATTAATTAAACATCTATGAAATTCGGAACCAAAGCAATACATGCCGGACAGGAACCAGATCCGAGTACCGGTGCAATTATGACCCCGATCTATCAGACTTCAACCTACTGGCAGAAGTCGCCGGGAGATAACAAGGGCTTTGAATATTCCAGAGGGACTAACCCAACCCGTAAAGCATTGGAATCATGCCTTGCAGCACTTGAAAATGCAAAACACGGACTTGCATTTTCGAGTGGGATGGGTGCTACGGATGCTGTGATGAAACTTTTGAGTCCGGGAGATGAGGTGATTACTGGAGATGATCTCTATGGTGGTACTTATCGCATGTTCACAAAGATTTTTGCAAACTATGGCATCAAATTTCATTTTATAAATATGAATGATGCCCACAATGTAAAGCAATATGTAAATCAGAACACTAAAATGATCTGGATCGAAACACCTACTAATCCAACTATGCAAATTGTTGATATTGAGGCTGTTTCAGTAATCGCCAAGGCAAATAATATTTTACTGTCCGTAGACAATACCTTTGCCTCGCCGTATCTGCAGAATCCAATTGATCTTGGAGCCGACATTGTTATGCATTCTGTTACAAAATACCTTGGTGGTCACTCGGATGTTGTTATGGGGGCTTTAATGCTGAATGATGATAATCTTTACAAACGTCTTTGGTTTATTTATAATGCCTGTGGGGCAACACCCGGACCAATGGACAGTTTTCTAGTCTTAAGAGGACTAAAAACCCTTCATCTTCGAATGAAAGCACATTGTGAAAACGGACGGCAAATTGCTGAATATTTGAAAACACACCCTAAAGTTGACAAAATATACTGGCCAGGATTTACAGATCATCCGAACCACAATATAGCAAAAAAGCAAATGCGTGACTTTGGCGGAATGATTTCCATAACATTGAAGGGAGCTGATTTAAAGGAAACATTCAGAATAGCTTCCTCTTTTAAGGTTTTTTCTTTAGCTGAATCACTTGGTGGAGTGGAATCTCTGATTAATCACCCGGTTACAATGACCCATGGGTCTATTCCTAAATCAGAACGTGATAAAGTTGGAGTAACTGATAATTTGTTACGATTAAGTGTAGGAGTAGAGGATATAGAAGATCTGCTTGATGACCTGAAACAGGCTCTTTCCTGATTTAAATAATTTAAATGATAGATGATTTAGTTTCTTCTCAATATTCTAATGATCTGAAAGGCTTTCTTGATATTAAATATGATCAGTATAATCGGCCTGGCTTTATTGAAAATGATCCTATCTGTATTCCACACTTGTTCAGTAAAAAACAGGATGTTGAGATCATGGGTTTCTGGGCATCCATTTTGGCCTGGGGACAAAGAAAAACTATTATTAACAAGTGCAAAGAACTAATCCAATTGATGGATGGTGCTCCTCATGATTTTGTTTTAAATCATCAGGAAACAGATCTTAAGCGGTTTATTAATTTTAAGCATCGTACTTTTAACCTTACGGATACACTGTACTTTATAGAATTTTTCAAACAACATTATTTATATTCTGATACATTAGAAACCGCATTTAATACTTTTAAACCATATATTCTTCAAAAAGAATATGGTGAAGAAGAAAAGTATTTACCTGGATTTATAGAAAACGAATCTTTACCAGATTATCGGGGGGTACTAAAACATAGTAAGCCGAATATTCCAATAGAAAATACCTTAAACTCATTTAGGAACTATTTTTTCTCCCTGCCTGATTATCCGGCACGTACTAAAAAGCATATCAGTTCTCCATTACAAAAATCTACGTGTAAAAGACTGAACATGTTCCTGAGATGGATGGTTAGAAAAGATGATCGGGGTGTCGATTTTGGTATTTGGACTAGTATTAAAGCTTCTGATTTGATCTGTCCAACTGATTTGCATGTGGAACGTGTTGCAAGGAAGTTGAAATTAATCACCCGAAAACAAGTTGATTGGCTAACTGCAACTGAACTTACTGAGAATCTTTGCCAATTTGATCCTCAGGATCCTGTTAAATATGATTTTGCACTGTTTGGATTAGGTATTGAAGAACATTTTCAAAACCAGAAATTTTAATTTCATCTATCAAAATCGCCTAATTTTATTGCTTCTCATTTTTTATTTTATGAGCTCTTAATCGTGGAAATTTGATTGGCGTTTTTTCTATTACTTCATCACCTAGAAGAAGACCCCAGGGCTTAAACATTTCTGATCGATCGAAAATAACTTTAAAAATAGCAATCATTGGCAACGCAAGGAACATGCCCGTAAATCCAGCAAGAGTTCCAGAGACAAATACCCCCATAATAGCAGCAAAAGCATTTATTTTGACCTTTGAACCTACAATTCTGGGCATTAAAATGTTATTATCAAGAAATTGAACAATTGCAATTACTCCTAAAACTATAAAAACCGGTAATATTTCCTGTGAGTTAGTTAATGTTAAAAGTACACCGATTATATTCCCAATCAATGCACCTATGTAAGGAATAAGGTTTAATATGGCAAAAATTACACCAATTAAAAGGGCATGTTTTATTCCGAAAAGTAATAATATACCACCCAAAAGGATAATAATATAACTGATTTGAATAATTAGGCCAATCAGATAACCTTTAATAATATGTTCCGTTTCTTTCATTACTTCCTCAACTTTTTTATGCTCTGATTTCTCAAACCAAATAAAAACAAATCTAATTAGAAGACTTTTGTAGGATAGAAATAGATAGATGTAAATAGGAACTAAGCCGATATAAATTAATATCGACGTGATTGAGTTTGCAGCACCACTAATAATATTTCCAGCATTTGCTAAAACCTTATCACTTTGACTATTGATGAATTTTAGTTGCTCTGGAGTTGAAAAATTAGTCTTTTGATTTATCCATCCACTTAAATCTTCTAAGTGATTTGAAATATTTTTTCTTATTTCTGGAAATTCCGCTGCCAAACTATTGAATTGTCCGGTAAAAAACCACAGCACCAATGCAATCATGAGTGCACCTAAAAGAATTGGAAGAAAGATCGCAAAAAATTCAGGCGCTCCTTTTGAACGTAAGAATCGATAAACAGGAAGTAATACAATGCTCAGAAAAAATGCCAAAATAACTGGCATAATAATGTTTTGACCATAGGACAAAATCATCCCAAGAAGACAAATTCCCATTAATTCAATTGATCGTTTAACGGTCAGTGGTAATTCCTTCATAAATTATTATTTTCTGTGGTTCATCCCTTTCATTAATCTGATGCAATTGTGTTAAAACAAAATCACAGACAAAAAATTAAAACGTTATTTATTTATGAAATTTATAAATATTAAATGTAATTCAGTTACTGGTTTTCAATAATTTATAAAATTAGCTGATGTCTTGATATAATTATCAGGGTTAAATTCGGAAAAAGAATACTTCAATTCATTTGTATTTCTTCAAGCTTATGTTAGATTTGTAGTGCTATAGGTTTCCGAAATAAAAATCGGAATTAAAAGGGAACCGGGTTAGAATCCCGGACAGTCCCGCTGCTGTGTTCTCTATAACGGTATCCAAATTTAAGCCACTTTTCGCCCTAGGCGAATGGGAAGGTAGGATAACCGGGAGTAAGTCAGAAGACCTGCCTCTGCATAATAATTCATAGCTTTCGGGGATTGAAGCTTGGAGAGGACTATTCTTAAGGATAGATCTATTTCTGGTATTCCTTCATTCTGTTTGCTGTGGGATCAAAATCCACAACAAAATGAAAACAAAAAAACTTTATGTTGGCGTAAGTCTGGGACTTGCACAACTGATACTGCTAAACAGTAGTGTCCTGGCACAGGAAAAACCTGTGTCTAATCTTGATGAAGTAGTGGTTGTTGCCAGTCGTTCTCCCAAAAGATTATCGGAAATTGGTAAGGTAGTGCGGGTGATCACAGCCGAAACAATTTCAAGAAGCCAGGGTAGAACCTTACCTGAATTGTTAAACAATGTGGCAGGCTTAACAATAGGGGGGAATGGTGGTAATCCCGCAGACGTTAAAGCAGTATATCTTCGTGGAGCAAGTGCGGGCAATACCTTGATACTTATCGACGGTATTCCGGTTAATGATGCCTCTGAAATTTCGGGAGAGTATAATATATCATCTATTCCAATTGAAAACATCGAGCGTATCGAGATTTTAAAAGGGGGGAATTCTACATTATATGGATCAGATGCTGTTGCAGGTGTGATAAATGTAATTACCCGAAAAGGTAGTGGTCAATTGGCAGCAAACCTGCTTGCAACTGGAGGTAGTTACGGGACTTATAAACAGGTTTTAGGTTTGAGCGGAAAAATTGAAAACACCTCTATAACATTCAATGCATCTAATCTGGATTCAGATAATTTCTCTTCAGCAATCCCTGCAAATGGGGAGACTGGGTTTGATAAAGATGGGTTCCACCAAAAATCTATGATATTTAATTTAGGGCATCAGGTTAGCACTAGGTTTCACCTTAGAGGTAATTTTCAGGCAAATAATAGCTCTGCCGATTTAGATAATGGTGCATTTAGCGATGCAAAGGATTATACCTATAGTAAATCCTCTTTTTTGGCCGGAATTGGGGGCAAAATTGATTTCAATAAAGCTGTTCTTAATTTTAATTTAAGTCAGAATAATCTCAAAAATAAATACAATAATATAGGTTTAATTACCAACAATGCTGGAAATATTACGCATATCGAAAGTAACTTGAATTATACATTTAATAATTTTATTGACATTGCAAGTGGTGTTTCTTACAGGAATTTGAGTACTGATCAGAGCAATCCTTACAGTTCAAGGTTATTCGCAGATAATACTATCAAAAGTGTGTTCAGTTCGTTGTTTATCAGGTCCAAAATGGGTTTTCAGGCCGAGATTGGTGGCCGTTTAAACGATCACAGTGAATATGGTACTAACTTTACTTACACCTTAAATCCTTCTTACCTGATTGCCAGTCGTTATAAATTATATGCTAATTTTTCATCTGCATACCGTGTACCATCGTTGTACCAGTTATTTTCTGAATATGGTAATTTAGCACTCAGTCCCGAAACATCTATTACCTACGAAGCTGGCTTCGATTTAAATTTTTCAAAAGATATTAACCTTTCGCTTTCATATTTTAAGAGGAATATTGAAAATGTGATCGATTTTGGTCAGGTTTCTGCCGGAAATTTTGGATATATAAATCAAAACCAGCAAAACGATAAGGGTTACGAAGTAGAACTAAGCTATAATCCTTTAGGATTATTGAATCTGACAGCGTTTTATGCTTATGTTGATGGTGAGGTAACTACTCCGGCTACTACTTCATTTAATCTTTTCAGAAGGCCGAAAAATTCTTTCGGACTGAATGCTGGCTTGGATATAAGCAAATCACTTTCTTTGAATTTAATATATAAGTTTACTGGTGATCGCATGGATCGGTATTTTGATGGTAAGACTTTTAAAACAGTAGAGGCGGATTTAGGTTCATTTAATGTTTTTGATGTTTATACACAGTTAAAAGCATCTTCTAAACTTACTTTGTTTGCAGATATTAAGAATATTCTGGATGAGGATTATGTAGAATTCGCTGGTTATCAAACCAGAGGTCTCAACTACAATGCGGGTTTGAGATTAGATATTCGATAATTAACTAGTGCAAATCCACAATAGCGATGAAGTGTAATTCATCGCTATTTTTGTTTTAATTCAGTTTTTTAATGAAAAAGATAGTTTTATTCTGGAGTGGAGGCAAGGATTCAGCAATTGCTTTGCAAAGGCTTAAACAAAATCCTGAGTTTGAGATAATGGCACTTGTAAGCACTTTGAATATTGATCACAGACGAGTATCAATGCACGGAATATCCGAAGAAGTAATTGATAGGCAAGTTGAACAACTAGGATTTCCATTGATTAAAATGTGGGTTCCCAATCAGCCTAATAATTTTTCATACGAAGAAGCATTTTTGAAAAACTGTGCTCACATATCAGAGCTGGGTGTTGAAATCATCGCGTTCGGTGATATATTTCTTGAAGACCTTCGAAAATACCGGGAGAATCTGGTATCAAAGGCTGGTATGAAAGCATATTTCCCTTTATGGAAGAATACTTCTATTAAATTACAGAATGAATTATCTGATGGTGGATTTGAAGCAATAACTTGTTGTGTAGAATCAGATAAACTAGGTAAAGATTGGATTGGAAAAAAATTAGATTCAGATTTTTTTAAAAATTTACCCTTGGCAATTGATTCATTTGGCGAAAACGGCGAGTATCACACATTTTGCTTCAATGGGTCGATATTTCGAAACAGAGTAGATTATAAAATCGGAGAAGTTGTTTTTAAACCTTTAACAATCAAAAAAAGTAAGGGTGTAAAAGAAGCTGGATTTTTCTATCTGGACATTATATAATTGAAATGGCCATATTTTCTATTTAAAATGCCTTTTTCATAACAATTAATAAATTGATCAAAAGAATTATTGTAAATAAAGGAAAAGACCTAACAAGAGCAGATTTCTAGATCCGCCAGCTTTTAAGATTACAGTTAATTTTGGAAAAAGCTTTACTACAATTACAGACGTTTTTTTTCTTGAGTAATTCTGATTAATCTCTCTGAAAACGCTATTTAGACTTTTGCCAACTGAGGAAATCTTTTCGATAAAAGGTAAAATGTTCCAAAAAGAATCGATGAAAACACCAAATTACCTATTAGCATATTCCTAAAGAAGGGAAGTCCTGCTGCATAAGAAGTAAATATTCCCGAAATATTATGTGGATACATTGTATTTGGGTAGAAAAAAGCAAAATTAGTGATCAGGAAAAAAACTGATGCGCTTATGAAAGATGCTAAAATTACATTAGTTGTATTAATCTTACTTCTGATTAAGAACCCACAACTTACCATGGCTACAAAGCCTATATAAACTACCAGGCTAAATCCGTTTCCAATAAACATATCAGATATTGCCATTGCTGTTATCGGTATAATAAATGCCAATCGTTTGTCACTGAATTGGGCACCACCAAATATTGCTAAAGCTCCAATTGCGGTAAAATTCCAAATGTGAGGAACTAAGTAGGGTAGTGCTCTAGACAGAGCAGCGGCAATCACAAGAAGTGTTATGACTATAAAACGGGTTGAGTTGGTTTGTTTCATGTTTCAAAAATAATAAAAAATATCTTAGCTTTTAAAATGTGTTAAAATATATAAAAATGACTAAACCTCCCATAAATTTGGCACTTTTAATCAATAAAATTATATTTTGCTATATTATATAACTTATTAATAATCAATATTTTATATTATTTTATATTAATTATTGGATTAGTTATTCATGAGATTTCCACATTAAAATAGACCATATTTCAAAATATAATTCTGTTATTAAGCATAATTAACTATTTATCAGTTAGTTAGACTATATTATTATCGTATCTTTTGAATGCTTCGGTAAAATCATTCCTCATTTGATTAAAGCGTTCAACCGCTGTTTTGATGAATTCGGAATCTAGTAATTGAAACACTCCGTTCGCTCCTTCAGGAATATCAAGTTCTGATATTTTATAGATCTGTTCGAAAGTCCCCTTCTCCAGTTTTATAACATATTTTTGATTCATGGAGAATAAAGTTATTTTACAATCAGGATGTGGTAGTTCTGCTATGACTCTCATGAATTAGAATTTATTAACTCTTGCTGTATTTCTTTGATTGGATCTATTCCTTTGTTTGTTCCTGTTCCAGATAGTATTCGGAATCTTGCAAAAAGTTCTTCACTGTACCAGTTCAGTTTTCTGGTTTTTCTGATCACCTCAGCATGTTCAGGAGATCCGTAAGCAAAGCTTTTCATACTTTCCATGTCTTTCCATATCGAAAGGGTGGCTTGTCTGAAGAATGGAGCTTCACCAATTCCAATAGAGCATATGAATCCCGGAGCTTTACTCATTATTTTGGCTACAGGTTCAACATTGGACCAGAATTGACTCAATTTACTGAGCCTTATAGTAGCTCTTGTTAGAACAGCTACTGGGCCGGTATAGTTTGATTCATAATTATCCATTTTAAAGGGATCCTTACCATCCCATTTACCGTGACTAGCTAGTGGAACACTTAGAAGGTTCCATTGCTCTATGGTAAAATTCTTCCACCACCATGCAATAAATGAATTTTGCTGAAAACTTTTATAATCGTCTTCAGAATTCCAAACAATCATTAATGCCCATTGCTGCCAGTCGGGTTCCAGATCAAATGAACCATTTTTACCACAACCCATCAATTTCCAAAATATACACGCTTTATTTAATGAAAGTGGAATACGGTGAATGGCCATAGCAAGGATGGCAATAGGAATAAATAAGGGCTTATAACGAACAATATTTAATGAAACAAACATAATGTGGATTAGGATTTTTCCTTCAGCTTCCAAATATAATTTATCCAAATGTATTCTTCTTGTGTATTTTTTAACAAGCTTGACTATTTACCAAAGGTGTTGAGTGATTACCAAAGTATTTAACTGATGTATGTTTTTGTCACCTAGTTACCATCTATTTTTATTTTTATTAATTCAAAATGTGTAGCAATGAATTTTGAATGGTAAATTTGCTTTATGGCTGAAGATTTAAGAATTACAGTTGGAAGTAAAGAGAGTCAATATGATTCAATACTACCTCAGATTTCATCTTTAATTGATGGAGAGTCTGATCAGATTGCCAATATGGCCAATATCTGTGCGGCCTTGAAGGAACAATTTAATTTCTTCTGGGTAGGTTTTTATATGATAAAAGATGATGAGCTGGTCTTAGGGCCTTTTCAGGGACCAGTTGCCTGTACTAGAATCAAGCGTGGTAAAGGAGTTTGTGGTTCTGCATGGGAGCAGAAAAAAACCATAATTGTTCCTGATGTTGATTTATTTCCTGGACATATCGCCTGTAGTAGTGCATCAAAATCTGAAATTGTAATACCAATTATCAGAAATGGGATTGTGATCGGAGTTATGGATGTTGATAGTATAGCATTAAATAGTTTTGATGAAACTGATGCTGACTATTTACAACAGATCCTTGAACGTATAGATTTTCGTTCCTAAACCAAATACATTATTATATTTTTTACTGCTTAAAATCCGTTATTAATAATTTTCTATCAAAAAAATAAACATGAAAATAAGATTATTGGCAATCCTTAATTTAATAGCACTTGGTTTTCAGTTATTGATATCATATCTGGTTCAGATAAAATTATTTTCTAATAGTGATGTAGGGCAGGTTTCTGCTAAATTTGATACTGTATTTGCTCCTGCGGGGATCACATTTGCTATCTGGGGCTTTATTTACATCTCTCTTATTTCTTTTTGTTTATTCCATCTTTATAAATCATTTACAAAAGGAGCAAGTTGTCAGGTTAATCAGGATACCCAAAACATAGGATGGCTGTTTATTATTAACAATATCTCAACTGGATTTTGGTTGATAGCATGGGTGAACGAGCAATTACTGGTTTCTGTTGTTTTGATGATGATTCAGCTTTTTACACTCATCAGGATTAGCATCAAAGCACATATATCTAACCCTG
Source organism: Daejeonella sp. (assembly GCA_044341405.1). Classification (GTDB taxonomy): domain Bacteria; phylum Bacteroidota; class Bacteroidia; order Sphingobacteriales; family Sphingobacteriaceae; genus Daejeonella. Next base: position 20,206 of record JBIIRT010000035.1, read on the forward strand.
ACCGGTCTGCTCAAACAATAATTTTTACGCAATTTCCATTAAGTATTTATTTTGGCTGGATTTGTATTGCAAGCATTGCTAATATTAGTGCCTGGTTAAAATCTACCGCCTGGAATGCAATGGGAATTTCTGAAAGTTTATGGGTTATAATCCTGATTGGTGTAGCCACAATTCTTTCATCATTTATTATTTTGGTTAGGAGAAATATACCTTTCGGATTTGTAGTGCTATGGGCCCTTTATGGTATTATTTTGAAACGAAAGGAAGTTGATCATCAATTGTTTGAGTCTGTAATTAATGCCGCTTATACAGCTTTTGTCATCATTCTTATTGTTTTAACCATTAGAATTTTAAAAAAGAATTCCACTCAATCACCACTTAATTATTAATTCTTTTGCTTTTTATTGCATTTGATCCCTGTTATGTTCATCCCTTGCATCATGGTCATCGTTTCCCGATGATCAAATATGAACTGTTACACGAACAGCTCTTATATGAAGGCTTAATAAATAGTGACTCATTGTTCTCTCCTGGGAAGCTTGATGAAGATATCATCTTGTTAACCCATGAACAGAATTATTGGGATAGACTTCGCAATTTGAAACTAAGCGATGCTGAAATCCGCAGATCAGGATTCCCATTATCGGCAAGTTTGGTTGAAAGAGAGACTAGGATTGCCCGTGGTACTATTGATGGGAGTATTTATGCCTTAGAGCATGGGATTGCATTTAATATTGCGGGAGGTACTCATCATGCTGGGTCTAATTGGGCCGAAGGCTTTTGTCTATTAAATGATCAAGCCATCGCAGCTAATTACTTATTAAACAGATTTTTAGTATCCAGAATATTAATTATTGATCTTGATGTGCACCAGGGCAACGGCACTGCAGAGATATTCAAAAATGAAGAAAGAGTTTTTACTTTTTCTATTCATGCAGAGAAGAATTTCCCATTCAGAAAAGAAAGGTCTAATCTTGATATTGGTTTGCAAGATGGAATCTCTGATAATGAATATCTCAATCTGCTTACAACGAACTTAAATATTGTAATTGAGTCATTTAAGCCTGATTTTATATTTTATTTAGCTGGGGTAGATGTTCTTGCAACTGATAAGCTTGGAAAATTGAACCTCTCCAGGAATGGGTGTAAACAAAGGGATAGAATGGTTTTAAGTTATTGCCGAAGTTTAAAAATACCAGTCCAAGTTAGTATGGGAGGTGGGTATTCTCCTAAAATTACAGATATCGTTGAGGCTCACTGTAATACATTCCGGGTTGCTAATGATTTATATTTTTAAAAATTTATTACACAAATCAATCATACGTAAAATGCTGATTTTCAATAAATTTAGCGTACATTTGCAATATGGAAAAGCAACATTTTACCCGTTACAGATTTGTTGATACAAGAACTGGCGATTTGATAAGATATATGAATATCAATGACCGCCTTGAAGATCATACTGAAAGACTAAAGAAAATGCAATCTCAAATTTTTAATGAAATCAGAATTCCCGTGGCTTCAATTTTATATGAGCTTGCAGAACCAGCTTCTTAGAAAAATAATGGAATCTGGTAAATAGCAGAACGGCCGAAACCAGTAAGCCCAATGTCAGACCATACCAGATTCCATTTGCTCCCCATCCTAGTACTATTCCCAAATAGTATCCTGACGGTATACCAATTATCCAATAAGCTACGAAAGTAATTACAGTTGGTATATTCACATCTCCAAGTCCCCTTAATATTCCTAAACCCACAATCTGTGTCCCATCAAATAATTGAAAAAATGCTGCAATTATAAGTAGCTGTGCAGCAATGCTTATTACTTGTTTATCTGAAGTATAAATCCATGGTAAATATTCGTTTAATCCGGCAAATAATACGGCAGAGATAGCCATAAATACTAATACAATATGGTAGCTTGAAATCGCCGAGAGTCTGAGATTTAGAAAGTCTTCCTTTCCGAAATTGTTACCCGATTTTATAGTTGCAGCGGCAGAAATACCACTAGCCATCATATAAGTTATTGCTGCCAGATTTATTGCTACCAGATGCGCTGCCTGCTCAATTGCTCCAATACTGCCAATTAAAATTGCAGAAATACTGAATGCGCTAACTTCAAAGGTATATTGAAGCGCTACAGGTGTACCAATCTTTAAAATTTTTAAAGATCTATAATTATCAATTGACTTGTAAGTAAAGGATACTAGATAATCTTTAAAATATTTCGATTTCATTATGTAAATACACATTACAATGGCCATGATTGTTCTGTCAATTAAGGTGCTCCAACCTACACCACTGACTCCCATAGGTTCAATTCCGAATAAACCCTTCACAAAAATAATTCCTAGACATACATTTAAAAGATTGCCCCACAAGGAAATCATCATGGCTTGTTTTGTAAATCCTAAACCCTCAGCAAATTGCTTAAAGGTCAAAAAGATCATCAATGGAATGATTGAAAAGCCTAATAAACCCAAATATGGCTTCGCTTGTATAACTACTTCAATGTCCTGATTCATCCTATCAATAAAGAATAAAGAACCATAATAGATGAAGAGATAGAGGATTACTCCAATAATTGCATTTATTAATAAACTATTAACCAAAAGTTTACCACACTCTACGTGATTGTTTCTTCCACTTTCCTGAGCAATTAATGGGGTTAGACCATATGAAATACCCAGGCCTATAACAAGCGCTACAATAAAAATACTATTGACCAATGATACTGCTGCGAGAGGGATAGTACCTGCAAAATGGCCTACAATAATACTATCAGCAGTATGAACCATCGTATGACCAAGTTGTGAAATAACAACCGGTATCGCGAGTGTCAGCGTACTTTTATAATGAGATCTGTATTTAGAGTATATGCGTTTCAATGAAAAATTTTGATATATATGTATCTGTAATGTAGTATCTTATCTCTTTATATATTAAGAAGAAGTGTAATATTCTTCTTTTTCTGTGGTGTGAAGTCTGATTATTCCTGAAAGTACCAGATTGACAAGAATACGATGGGTTCTTCGCCTTGAAAGATTGAGCATAAGACTAAATTCGCGTGAGGTAATACGTTCATGTTCATCCAGATATTCTAGCAAAGCCTTTTCTTTTGAGGAATATTCAAGAAATACGCCATTTTCATTGTTTTCTCTTTTTAGTACCTCAATTACAATTTTACTAGCTAGCACACTTTTATCCTTGACACGGATATATACCCACCATTTTTTATCTTCTCCCAAAGCATAATGGGGTTTTAGTTCACTCTTAATTATTTCAGCAATGAGAACTGTTTTATCTTCTATGTAAACTTCTTCGAATTTAGGCTCGAGTGCTGGCTTACAATAAAAATGAGCAGCTCTGGTAATCATGTATTTTTCCTCGTCTTCAGACTTAACGCCACTTATGCTTCCATCGTCAGATACCCCAATTAAAAGTCTTCCACCTTTATTATTTGCAAATGATACCATTGTTTTTGCGATTTTTTCGCAACTGGTAATTCTCTTTTTAAAGTCTTGCGTAACTCCTTCCCCTTCTAAAATTAGTTTCCTGATGTTCATGGTTATTAATCTTTAATAGGAAATAGTTTGTTCCTCACTACTAATTAAGTTTCGAATATATATTTCGTTAATAACCGTTGCACAAAGCACTCCTTCAGAATTAACAATATTCAGAGTGTAGGCATTAACAAATTTTCCTGTCATTTCAAGGGCTGTTTTAGCCTCTATGATCTGCTCTTCACTAATACTTATTGAAAAATATAAATTTGATGACCCTGGTTTTAAATATTTAATTTCGGCGCTTTTTAACCATACCCTGCATTTTAGTCCACGTCTTCTTAAAATCTGATCAAAAAGGATAGCGAAAAATGGATCCGATGCACTAAAAATTGTACCCCCAAAGATTGTATGATTGTAATTGCGATTTAATATGCTCTTAGAAATCTTAACATGAACTCCTGTGAAGCCTTTGTTAAATTTAATAACCCAAATTCTTTGAAAAAATAGAGGTGGATAAAATCGCATTGCCCATTTGAGCGTGTTTTCTGAAACAATCATCCTCGCAAATATCCACAAATTGACGCCATAATAAAAAATTTCAATAAAGGTAGAATGTTAAAATTGAATAAAACACATATTTTGGTTTTTCAATTTTGTTTGTAGATTGGACGATTAAATTTATGCTATGGATCAGGAAGCTGTCAATAAAAAGAATGTGAAGTTAATAATCATTGTAGCCGCTTTAGGCTATTTTGTAGACATATATGATTTGATCCTTTTTTCTGTCATACGAATTAAAAGTTTGAAAGGTCTTGGTGTTGCCGAAAGTGATTTGCTTGATGTTGGAACCATGTTAATTAACAGCCAGATGTTTGGTATGTTGATTGGAGGAATTTTATGGGGGGTGTTGGGCGATAAAAAAGGACGTCTGAGTGTCCTATTTGGTTCCATATTGTTATATTCTGCAGCAAATCTTGCCAATGGTTTCATTACTACTGTTGAGCAATATGCTATCATTCGTTTTATAGCAGGAATAGGCCTCGCTGGTGAGCTTGGAGCTGGTATTACACTGGTAACTGAAACAATGAGTAAGGAGAACCGAGGTTATGGAACAATGATTGTTGCTGGCGTCGGACTTATGGGGGCTGTTGCGGCTGCACTAGTTGGAGAAAATTATGCTTGGGAAACTTCATACATCATAGGTGGAATTATGGGTCTTTTATTGCTCGGAATGCGGGTAGGTTTGGCAGAGTCGGGCATGTTTAAAAATCTAAAAAATGATGGAGTGAGCAGAGGAAACATTTTTATGCTTTTTAATGATGGAAAACGATTTAAAAAGTATTTGAGTTGTATATTGATTGGAATTCCTTTATGGTTTGTTGTTGGAGTATTGGTAACATTTTCACCGGAATTTGGCAGAGAATTAAATGCAACAGAACCACTCTCTGCAGGAACTGGCATTATGTACTGCTATATTGGAATTGCTATTGGTGATATCGTAGCAGGATTTTTGAGCCAGATCTGGCGTTCAAGAAAAAAAGTTATGCTGTTGTTCCTATTACTTACCGGTGTTAGTATTGTGGTTTATCTAAATGCAGAAGGAATGAATTCGCAACAGTTTATTTGGCTAGTCTTGTTCCTTGGTTTTGCATCCGGATATTGGGCAACCTTCGTTACAATTGCTTCAGAGCAATTTGGTACAAATCTTAGAGCTACTGTAACGACTACAGTTCCAAATTTTGTTAGAGGATCACTTGTGCTGGCAACTCTTTCATTTACAGCTCTAAAAGGCAGTCTGGGAATTATTAACAGTGCTTTGGTGGTAGGATTTGTTTCCTTAGCTATAGCATTGTTTGCTTTATATCAATTGAAGGAAACTTTTGGTAAGGATCTTGATTATCTCGAAATAAGTTGATCCAGAATAATATTGATTATGAATTGCTAAGATGAACTTTAAAAAAATCCTCATTTTTGAGATATGATTAGTAAAGAGAAGATAGCCGAAGCATATGGTATTATTCAGGATGAAATATGTGCAGGACTGGAATTAGCTGACGGAGGAGCGCTTTTTAAGGAAGAATTATGGGAAAGGGAAGGTGGTGGTGGTGGCCGGACTCGTATTATTCAAAATGGAAGCATCATTGAAAAAGGTGGAGTGAATTTCTCTGCAGTCTATGGGAAACTTCCAGAGAATGTAAAACAGGCTTTGGGGGTAAGTGAGGATGATTTTTTTGCTACTGGTGTTTCAATTGTTATACATCCCAATCATCCTTGGGTGCCAATTATTCATATGAATATAAGGTATTTTGAAATGACTGGTGAATCAGGAAAGAATATGAAATGGTTTGGTGGTGGCATAGACCTCACTCCACACTATGTAATTGATGAAGATGCTCAATTTTTTCATGCTAAATTAAAGGAAACCTGCGAACGCTTTCAGGAAGGATTTTACGGTAAATTTAAAAAATGGGCCGATGATTATTTCTTCATTAAACACAGGAATGAAACAAGAGGTGTCGGTGGGATATTTTATGATCGTTTAAGCCCTGATTCAACTAATCTTGAATGGGGTGACATTTTTGAATTTTCTAAGGCAGTTGGCAGAACTTTCTTACCGGTTTACACAGAACTCATTCACAGAAACAGAAATAAAAGCGTTACCGAAGAAAATAAGATTTGGCAATATCAGCGCCGGAGTAGATATGTTGAATTTAATTTGGTTTATGATGCAGGAACTAAATTCGGGCTCGAAACCAATGGAAGAATTGAATCAATCTTGATGAGTATGCCGCCTCAGGCAAACTGGATTTATGATTTCATCCCTGAGCCTGGTTCTCAGGAAGAAAGAACTATTAAACTTCTTAAAAAAGACATCAATTGGTTATCAAGATAATTTTATATGAAAAATCTATTTATTATTTCATCGTTTTTATTTTGCATGATTATTTTTTCTTCATGTAGCAGTAGTCTAATTAAGGGAACTTGGCAGTATGATGGAGGTATCTACAATGGCAGATCCCAAAAAGCTTCTTCTGAATTTCAGATGAAAAGAAAATATTCTGCAAATAGTTATGAAGCTTATATGCTGGAAGGTAATAATCCTCCTGACTTATACAATTCAGGAATTTATGAAATTAAGGGAGATAGCGTATTTATTACCAGTACGTTTAGTAGCCGTCCTTCACAAAATACAGATGTTACCTTTGCCTACAAATATTCAATCTTTCAAGGAAGGCTTACACTTAATGGTATTTTGCCCAATGGAATGATTGTTGAAGAATATTGGAAAAGAGTCAAGTAGCACTGTGGCAATTTTAAAAATCTTGCTACATATTATTGTAAAATTGCTGACTGGGTTCTTTTGTTTAAATTTTTTAAAATAAATTTAAACAATGAATTTATTTTCTATTTCTCAACTCTCTCAATTTTCAGGAATTAAATCAATTGGATAATGTCTAAAATTATTATCATCGGCTCAGGATTTTCAGGTTTAAGTTCCGCTTCCTATTTGGCAGCCGCCGGACATGAGGTACATGTGTATGAAAAAAATTCAATTCCAGGAGGTCGTGCAAGGCAGTTAAGGGATCAAGGATATGTGTTTGATATGGGTCCCAGCTGGTACTGGATGCCAGATGTATTCGAAAGATTTTTCTCTGATTTTGGATACAAAGTATCAGATTTTTATAATTTAAAGCTTTTAAATCCATCTTTTGATATCGTGTTCCCGGAATCTGAGGTAATGAGTGTGCCTGAAAATTATAATGAACTTTGTGAGCTTTTTGAATCTATAGAAAATGGAAGTTCTTCAAAGCTTGAAGAATTTATGACTGAAGCACAATATAAATATGAAACTGGTATGAATAACCTGGTTTACAAACCCGGTTTATCTTTAACTGAGTTTGCAGACCTGGATCTTATTAAAGGGGCTTTTCGCTTGCAGGTTTTCAGTTCATTTAGAAAACACGTCAGAAAATTCTTTAAAAATCCAAAGCTTATTGCC
>JBIIRT010000123.1:0-7715 GCA_044341405.1 Daejeonella sp.
TGGGAAATTGCAACAACTATCGAGATACCTCAGGATTGGCTAAGTGGTGTATATCTTGGAAAATTATCCTGCTCAACCCATCGCTATCAGAGCTATATCATTTTTGTTGTACGGGATGATCGCAAAGCAGATGTGTTGTTTCAAACCAGTGATAATACCTGGCAGGCTTACAATAAATGGCCTGATACCTTTTCACTTTACGATAGTGATCCTCCTCAGCAATCACTTAGCGGAAGAACATGGGTTAGTTTTAACCGACCCTATTCAAAATATCCCCAGGTTGTAGATCAGCCATTGTCTCAGGGATCAGGGGAATTTTTATTATGGGAATATTCCTTATGTTTTTGGCTCGAAAAACAGGGATACGATGTTACTTATTGCTCTAATATTGATACACATACAGATCCATCGGGCCTGAATAGGGTAAAGTGCTTTCTTTCTGTCGGCCATGATGAATACTGGACACTACAGATGTTTGAAAATGTTAAGAAGGCAGTTGAGCGTGGACTTAATGCTGCATTTTTATCAGGAAATGCATTGATGTGGGTTATCGATCTGAAGCCAGATGTAGTTGTCGATACCACAAATCTCGATCCAGCTTCAGGCTTGAGCAAGGCAGGTGTTGGACGATTACCTCTGAAACCTAATGCATCGGGGGCGCCTTACCGTACACTTCAGCGCATTGGACGTTTCGGCGGTTTTTCTGAAGCCGAGAAGAAACTTGGGATCATGGGGCCTTTTGCAAAGGATGACTGGCCAAACGAAAATACCCTTATTGGCGCTAGAACGGTTTATCCTTTTAATGGTTCAGCCGATTGGATTGTAAGTAAGCCCGATCACTGGTTATTTGAGGGTACTGGAATGCGTAAAGGAGATAGGATACCCGGACTTGTAGGTTGGGAGCATCATGGTGATCCTGCGAAAATTCCGGGCTTGGAGGTTGTTGCTGAAGGGGTTACAACCAATGGGGCGGAACAAAAATCATATTATACGGCTACAATATATCCGGGACCAAAAGGGAACTGGGTTTTTAATGCAGCAACGATCTATTGGTCATTCGGACTTGCAGTGCCACCCGGAGTAATTACTCCGAACTCCCACTTTGGCCGTCCGCATGGAGTGGATGATCGAGTTCAAAGAATAACGGCTAATTTTTTAAAAAGATGTGGGATTTAAGTTTTTAGAAGGTCATAAATTCAATGCTTTAACAGATAAAAAAAAGACTATTTAATTTTTACTTAGAATTTTCCATGAATTATTTTTCATTAGCCTTAAAAAGTAAGTACAAAAGAGCCATAGCTTTTATAATGATTTGTTGTACTGTTTTATTTTTTATTGGCAGTAAAGAGAAGACTATTATTGCTACGGAAATAGACGGATTGAAAGTGCCGGAAGGTTTCTCAATTGAACGGGCAGTTGATCCTTCGATGCTTTCCTATCCGATGTTCGCATCTTTCGACGGACAAGGACGGCTTTTTGTTTTCGAGTCGGATGGGAGTTCACCTACCAACCAGGAAATGTTAAAAAAACCACCTTACCACATCCGAATGCTCGAGGATTCGGATGGCGATGGTATCTTTGACAAGAGTAAGATTTTTGCCGATTCCCTCACTTTTCCAAAAGGTGGTGTTTTCTACAAGGGCAGTCTTTATGTGAGTTCATCTCCCGATTTGATTCGCCTCACGGATACCGATAACGATGGGGTAGCTGATAAACGGGAAGTAATCCTAAGCGGCTGGGTGCTGAATTCAAATGCGGCTTTGCTGGGTGGTCCGTTTATGGGTCCGGATGGATGGTTATATCTCACAGATGCAAGGAGGGGGTTTAATATTACGACCAAGGAAGGTCAAAACATTAAAGGAGGTTCTGCACGGATTTGGAGATGCAGACCCGATGGCTCTGGTTTGGAATCTATGGCTGGCGGTGGCTACGATAATGCAATCGAACTGGCATTTATGCCTTCCGGAGAAACTGTTGGTACGATGACTTATTTTGTGAATCCTGAAGGTGGGATGAGAGATGCCTTGATGCATTGGGTTGAAGGTGGGGTATTTCCAAAATCGGGGCCAGTAATTCAACAGGATAAATTCAAAATGACCGGGGAACTGATGCCTGTGATGACCAAAATGGCCAGGGTAGCTCCTTCTGGTTTAATGCGTTATCGGGGATCTGCTCTCGGTAAAGAATATAGCACCAATATTTTTAGTGCCGAATTTAATACCGGAAGAATCATGCGACATCAGGTTAGTGCTGAAGGCGCTTCATATAAAACTGTAGATGAGCCATTTGTAACATCAACGGTTCAAGATATTCATCTTACTGATGTACTTGAAGATGCCGATGGAAGTATGCTAGTTTTAAATACAGGAGGCTGGTTCATTTTAGGATGTCCTTTGTCGAGAGTGGCTAAAATGGATGTCAATGGTGGCATATACCGGGTCAGAAGAAATGGATCAACAAAAATTCCTGATCCATGGGGAAAGAAACTGAATCTTAAAGCCATGTCTGTTCAGGCCCTCGCGACCATGATCAAAGACCCTCGTCAGGCCGTTCGCGACAATGTGATTGAAGGCCTTGTTGAAAAAGGTGAAGCTGCTGTAGTACCAATTAAAAATACCTTGATCCGTTCTGAAAATGAAGAAATACGTGCTGCAGGTGTATTTGCACTTTATCGGATTGGCACAGCCAACGCAATAAAAGAAGCGCGCTTAAGTCTGAACGATGCCAGCATGATCGTGAGAACCTCCGCAGTCCGTGTTATGGGTCTTGCAAAAGATAAGACGTCTGTAGATAAACTGATCGAACTGGTGCAGAAAGACAAAGCTCCTGTTCGTAGGCAGGCAGCAACTGCTCTGGGGCAGATTGGAGATCCACGTGCTGTTGCAGCTCTTTTAAATTCGGCAGCAACAAATAAAGATCGTTTTGTAGACCATGCTATTATCTACTCATTGATTACGCTGAAGAGTACTGCCCCTTTGATCACCGCATTAAAAAGTCCTTCTGCAAGCATAAGAAAATCTGCACTTATTGCACTTGATCAAATGGATGGCTCTGTTTTAAGCAAAGAAAACCTGGTTCCTTTTTTAAATAGTAGTGATCCGGAATCACGGAAAACCGGAATTTGGGTTGCTTCTCACCGTCCTGAATGGTCAGATATCGTCATCAACTTTCTAAAAGGTCGTTTAGCTGTTTCAGAACTTTCTGATGCGGATATTACGGCAGTTCGCGACCTGATGATTGCCTTTAGTGAAAACAAGCCTTTGCAACAGTTTTTAGGTGCGCAACTCGGAAATCAGTCAACGCCGGTAGCTAGGCAGGCTTTATTGATTGATGTAATAACTCACTCTCCGGTTAAGGAGATGCCTGCTATTTGGGTACAACAATTGGGAAAATTGCTGGATAATGGGACTATTGAAATTAAATCGCAAATCCTTGGACTCATTGAATCTAGAGGAATCAAGGTTTTGAATGAACAATTGAAAATGATAGTTCAGAATCCAGGTACTTCACCCGACTTCAGACTGAAAGCACTCAGTTCAAAACTGTTATCTGAGCCCAATCTTACAGATGTGGATTTTCAGATGGTACTCAATTATTTAGATAGTAAAAATGAATCGCCGATAAGACAAATGGCAGCCCGTTTACTTGCCAAGGCCAAATTAAATGATAATCAGCTTATTAAACTGGCTATGGAGCAGATTACTAAAGTAGATGTGTTCCTATTGCCAAATCTGGTATCTGCTTTTGGAGCAGGTAAAAATGAGGAAGTCGGTACTGCACTCGTAGCTGCCCTGGGTAGTTCAGCAGATCGTTTAGACAATCTCTCAGAGCAGGATTTAAAATCATTACTCAATAAATATCCCCAAACAATCAAATCTTCTGCCGAGCCTTTAATTGCAGTTTTAGCTGAGCGGAATGCCGCTCGTCTCACAGAACTTCATGCAGTGGAAGCCCGATTAACCAGAGGTGATGTTGCACAGGGAGCAAAAGTTTTTTTTGGTAAGGGAATCTGTTCTTCCTGCCATGCAGTGGCAAATAAAGGAGGAAAATTCGGGCCAGATCTGACAAATATTGGACAGATCCGTTCAAGCCATGATATCCTTGAAGCTATTTTGTATCCTGGCGCTAGTTTCGCACGGGAATATGAAACAAGCAAAGTGATTACGAAATCTACGACCCATGTCGGTATCATTAAAGAACAATTTCCTGATGCTATCACTGTTGAAATAGGACCTGGAATTATCGTGCGAGTCCAGCGTGCTGAAATTACAGGAATTGAACCGATGAGTTTATCGATGATGCCACCAGGACTTGATAAACAATTAACAACAGAAGAATTGTCAGACCTGATGGCATATCTAAATTCGCTTCCCGATGGATTGGGAACAATTAGAGCTAAGAATTAATTTAACCCTAATAAAACATGAAAAGAACTTTTCTGCTATCTATTGCCCTGCTTTTTTGCCTGATCATCTCAGAGGGTTGCGGCGCTGTAAAAACAAATTCAAGTCAGGTTAAAACTGACCAATCTAAGGCAATCAGCCTGTTTAATGGTAAAGACCTGACTGGCTGGTATACCTTTGTTAAAGGCAGAGGTACTGGCATTGATCCTAAACAGGTATTTACTGTGGGAGACGGCTTGATAAAAATCTCTGGTGAGGAATACGGTTGTATCACCACCAATGATGAATACAGCGACTATAAACTGATTGTAGAATTTAAATGGGGCCCCAGAACTTTTGCACCACGCGTAGACAGGGCAAGAGACAATGGAATATTGTTACACTCAACCGGTGTGGATGGTGGATATTCAGGAACCTGGATGTATTCTATTGAATGTCAGATTATTGAGGGTGGTACAGGAGATTTCCTTGTAGTAGGAGATGGAACTGATAAGTTCTCTTTGACAAGTAATGTCGCTCCTAAAAAACCGGGTGGTGGGAATGTTTACATGCCTGGAGGACAGCCTTTAACAATCAACAAAGGCCGGGTCGATTGGTTTGCGCGTGATCCAAACTGGAAAGATGTTTTGGGCTTCAGGGGGGAGAAAGACGTCGAAAAAGAAGTGGGTAAATGGAATAGAATCGAATGTATTGCTGATGGAGATAACCTTACAGTTTATCTGAATGGTGTATTAGTTAATCAGGCATATCGCGTAAAACCTACTAGAGGAAAGATCCAGATTCAGTCTGAAGGTGCCGAAATGTTTGTCAGAAAGGTTGAAGTTATTCCCTTAGCTGCGAAATAGAAGGATTCAGACATACCTTTAGATTAGCACATTAGAGAATCACTGTTGTCCGGGGAAAGTTTTTATTATGGTTTAGCCCGGCAGCAGAATTGAAACTCTTGCCATATTTAGGAAAGAGGGTATTTTCTTAATGATTGAGTTATTTTAATCTCGGGTATAGGCGTATCGCTCAATAGGACCCGCCTTTTAGGCGGGTTGTAATCGGCGTGATTCAATTCGGGCTTCAGCCCCACATATAGCAGGTTAGAAAATAACGTAACCCGGTGCTTCAGCGCCGACAACATTTAATCGGGCTGAAGCCCGATGCGGGTGTTCCGGTATAAACGGATTATTTTGGGCTGAAGCCTGGAATATCCCCCTTGTATACCCCGCTTAAAAGCGGGGCCTATTGAGCGAGTGCGCTAACAGCGAGGCTTGCTTTTTGAAATCAGGAAATAAAATCGTTCACGATACTTTTTAAAAGGATATTTTTAAACTTTTTATATTTACCGGACAACAGTGATTAGAGAATGAGCAAATGAGCAAATGCGCCCTTGAATTCGCCAGTCCCCTATTAGGTACCATTAATGGATAGATCAGTTTTAATTTGCACTTAGTGAAGTTCATAAACCCGATTGGAGCGGATACCGGTCTGTGGTTAAGGCCTGTGTAGTATGAGCGAAAAGCGGGACTGCCTTTAAAAAATGCGCTTCAGTATATTTCAAAATGATGAAAACCAATTTAAATTTACAGAAAAGCAAGTAAAACCAGCTCGTTAATAAAATTGTATCAAACTCAGATTAATTTAATTCTTCAGATGAATTGGCTGATATAATTCCTAAATTCAATTTATAAACTCAAAAATTAAAAAAATGAATCTTTCAAATAAATTCAGGTCAATAATGCTGCTGGCATTGACATTTCCGATGCTGCTATCGTTTAAGGAAGAACCAAAACTTAGGGACAATAGGATAGAAATCCTTCAAAAGGAGGGCTTTGTACCTCTATTTAATGGAAAAGATCTGAAGGGTTGGAAAGGTTTGGTAGCCGACCCTATTAAGAGGTCGAAAATGGATGCCAAAACCCTCGCAGAAGAGCAAAAGAAGGCTGATGCGGAAATGCGTGATGGTTGGAAAGTGGTCAATGGAGAGTTACAGTTTACCGGGCATGGAAATAACATCACTACTGCAAAGAAATATGGTGATTTTGAATTGATGGTCGACTGGAAGATCATCGATGACGGTAAGCAGGAAGGTGATGCAGGAATTTACCTTCGTGGTACTCCACAGGTTCAGATCTGGGATAATGCCCGGGTGAAAGTAGGAGCTCAGGTTGGATCAGGGGGTCTATATAACAATAGGGAGAACGAAAGTAAACCCTTGAAAGTTGCTGATAAGAAGTTGGGTGAATGGAATACCTTCCATATTATAATGAAAGCCGATCGGGTTACGGTTTATTTGAATGATGTTCTAGTCACTGATAATGTGATCCTTGAAAATTTTTGGGATAAAAACCTACCAATTTTTGCTGAGGAACAAATCGAATTGCAGGCTCACGGTTCGCCAGTTTATTATCGGAATATTTACATCAAGGAACTACCTCGTGTTAAGCCATTTCAGCTCAGTGCCCAAGAGAAGAAAGATGGTTTCAAGGTCTTGTTTGATGGCTCTAATATGCATAGCTGGATAGGTAATAACAGAGATTATATAACCCAGGATGGTAATTTGGCTGTTATTCCGAAACCAGGTAAAAGTTCTCTGGGTAATAACTTGTTTTCCAGAGAGGAATTTAGTGATTTTATATTGCGTTTTGAGTTTCAGCTAACTCCGGGAGGGAATAATGGGTTAGGTATCAGATCTCCTATAACCGGAGATGCTGCTTATGAAGGTATGGAATTGCAAATTCTGGATAATGAGGCTGCTGTTTATAAGGATTTGAAAGTTTATCAGTATCACGGTTCTATTTATGGAACAATACCAGCGAAAAGAGGTTATCTGAAACCTGTGGGCGAATGGAACTATCAGGAGGTAATTGTTCAGGGCCCTAAAATTAAGGTTGTCTTGAACGGTACTGTAATTCTTGATGCAGATATAACGGATGCCAGGAAGAATGGTGCAGCCGATGGACAGAAACATCCAGGCTTATTGCGCGATAGTGGTCATATTGGTTTTCTTGGCCACGGAGACCCGCTGAAATTCAGAAATATCAGAATCAAGGATTTAAGCACTAAATAATTGGAATTACTTGATATGCTAACTGTGGAATGTTTTATTAAAGATGAGTAACAACTATTAAACTTGGTTTCTCAAATCTCATATCTCACATCTCACATCTCACATCTCATATCTCACATCTCATATCTCACACCTCATATCTCACATCTCATTACTGCACTAGTAAATTACAGCCCCGTATATCACTGTGATCGAATCTGCCCAAAACTTCAAAACAACCATCAGGGTAAGACTTTCCAAGATCTTGTGTAGCG
>JBIIRT010000124.1:0-7680 GCA_044341405.1 Daejeonella sp.
TGCCGCCGCTGACTATTTCAAATAGCTTGAACTTTTTGCCGGACTGCCCGTCTCGATGAAAAACAACTCCGACTAAAATAAACCTTGCCGGAGGATGTTCCAGATTTCACTGGAATGACAACGATTTCTTGCCGCAAATACTCGGGAGGAAAGGATTGAGTCAACCTATAGCACACAGGTATTGCTTGCCAAAATCAGATTATAAGGCTTAAAATCCTATGCTTTATAATAATGAACCTAAATTTAACCTTCCTTTAATCGAGTTTTTTATTAAATTTTAATCTCTATTGATACTGAATATAGCTTGGTTGTGGTTTAAGTTTCATCAGATCTTGAGGAGTCATTAAACGGTTTGGAGCTTTTTTTAGATCGTTTTTATAGAATATTTTAAAACCTGTAAACTGTACAGGTTCTGAATAAATAAAGTGACGATGTGTTCCCATTTTAAGTTCTGGCTCACCCCAGCCATCCATGTGCATCACGATCTGTGTTTCAGGCCTTAGTTTGATGCTTTGATAATTTGTCACCATTTTTTTGGTAAAACGGTGGATAACAAAAATTTTGGGAGGCAAATTATGTGTTCTTACTAATTTTGCCAGATAATCTGATACATAATTGATCTCTGTTGCATCATAAGTTCCAATCTTTCTACCCGGAAGAACTCCACCTTTCATTGAGAATTCCGGGTCAATTCCCAGGTGTACGTTTGGCATGATTAAATATTTTTCAAGACGTGGAAGTTCTTCCCTGATTGTACTCAGTGCAACTTGAATGTCGAGGAATACAATCATATTTTTCTTCATTCTGGAAATGGTTAAAACTGAATCGATCTGCTTATCAGGCATTCGATTTCTATATTTACCATCCTTGCCGGGATCGCCTGCAGCAACAACTGCAATATAATGCAGGGCCGGTTGCACCGGAGTTTTAGGGTCAACTTTTTCCCATTTCGCAACTTCTGCGTATAACATTCTCAACATCTCTTTTGGAGCATATTCGCCTAAAGCCCCCATTTTTTTAGAGTACAGATTTCCGTAAAAGGTTACCACTCTTTTATAAGGCAATATTGCACCAGGAAGTGGATAGGGTTGCTTTTTAACTGGCCATTTTCCTGTAGTATCACCATTGGCTAGTTCCTTTAATTTTTTGTTGTAAAGTGCAGTATCAACCGGTGCATATTCGATGCTCTCTGCCGCCGATTCTTCTTCTTCAGACTTGGCGCTTGACTCAGTATTTAGTTTAGATTTAGTATCTGCCTTACTTTTTGATTCACTGCAGTTTGTAAAAAAAATACTGATAGATAAAATTGAAAGAATGCACAGGCTAAGTTTTCCGGTTTTCATAGATTAATTAATATACTATTTTGGGGTGATATTGATTGAATAGGTTATTGCTATAAATATTGAAATTTAAATTATTATAAAGGTTAAGTTAATTTTTGGAAGTTGGATAAGCAAATAAAATACCTTCAAAATTTACAGAATTTTCCGAACACTCCCAAGGGTAATTTATAACCCGAGCTCGCCTGAAGATAAAGTTCTCCGGTTTCCAGGTTTTGAACATCGGGAAAAGAAGAAAGAATCAGATTTTCAACGATTACAGAAGAAAATCCTAGTGAATAAGTATTTAAGATCAGAAAATGCTCATCTTCATCCAATAGCTTTACAACATCATCCATCATCTCCCGAATATTATCTTCCAGTTTCCATTTTTCTCCATTAGGGCCATGCCCGTAAGCAGGAGGATCCAGAATAATTCCGTTATACTTACGCCCCCTCTTCACCTCACGTTTGACAAATTTTAGGGCATCCTCAACTGTCCAGCGAATGTTCTCAAGTCCGGAAAGTGTTTGATTCTCATTTGCCCAACTTACAACCTGCTTTATAGAATCAACATGGGTTGTTTCGGCACCTGCAGCGCATGCTGCAAGGGAGGCTCCTCCTGTATATGCGAAGAGGTTTAATACTTTTGGCTGATTAGTTTTGAAATTTTTGACATTTTTAATGATATAATCCCAGTTAACTGCCTGTTCAGGGAATATTCCTAAATGCTTAAAAGAGGTGAGTGCGAGTCTGAACTGCAGTTTGATGTCCTCATTTTTATAGCTAATATGCCATCTATCGGGAGTTTTATTGTCTTTTTTGATCCACTCTCCTGAAGTTGCTGAACGACCCTTAAACCGGATGTGATGTTGTTTAGTCCATTCACTTTCAGAGTATCTTTTCGCCCATACAGCCTGTGGTTCGGGACGGATCAGGATTACATTCCCAAAGCGTTCCAGCTTTTCAAAATTACCACAATCGATTAGCTCGTAATCTTTCCAGTTTTGCGGACTTAACAGTTGAATCATTCTAATGCTATTTTACTCTTCCAAAAAGGCTGAGCAGGGTAATTTTATTTTTTCTGTAATGCCTGCATGAATTTACTTGCAAAAACAAATTCATTTAGTTCTTTGTTATCGGTTGATGAAATTTCCTTATTTGTACCTTCCCACCATTTTTTCCCTTCATGGAGGAATATGATGTTCTCTCCAATACCCATCACTGAATTCATATCATGTGTAACTACTACTGTTGTTGTATTGTATTCTGTGGTTAGTTCCTGAATCAGTTCATCTATTATAATAGCAGTTTTAGGATCTAGTCCGGAGTTGGGTTCATCTACAAACAAATATTTTGGAGTCATTGCGATGGCTCTGGCAATTCCTACCCTTTTTTTCATTCCGCCTGAAAGTTCAGCAGGGAATAATTTATTCTTTCCGGCAAGATTTACCCTTTCCAGGCAAAAATTGGCGCGATCAAGTTTTTCTTTATGACTTTGATTGGTAAACATGTTTATTGGAAACATGATATTATCTTCAACATTCATGGAATCAAATAAAGCGGATCCCTGGAAGAGCATGCCTATTTCGGTACGAATTTCAATTCTTGTTGCGAAATTCATTCGGGTAAAATCACGACCATCATAAATTACAGAACCTTCTTCAGGCTCATGCAATCCTACCATACATTTCAATAAAGTGGTTTTTCCTGAGCCCGAGCCTCCTATAATCAAGTTACACTTTCCTTCTGCAAACTCTGCTGAAATACCCTGCAAGACATGATTTTCGCCAAAAGTTTTATGTATGTTTTTAATTTCTATCATAACAATAACTGCGCTATAACATAATCTGAAAAGAGAATGGCAATACAGCTGATTACTACTGCTTTGGTGCTTGATTGCCCAACCTCAAGGGCGCCACCGCTGGTATAAAATCCCTGATAAGCTGATACTGATGTGATTATAAAAGCAAAGATTACTGCTTTTACCATACATACTGTAAATGTAAAAGTGTTGAAGTCGGTGGTTATACCTGTTATAAAATCCTGTTCAGTTAAGGCCCCGGATGCAGTCCCGGCAAAATATCCTCCCGTTATGCTTAATCCAATAGAAATAATAACCAATAAGGGGATAGTGGTAACTGCGGCTATGATTTTGGGTAAAATCAGGTAGCCAGGAGAATTTATCCCCATTATTTCAAGAGCATCAATCTGCTCAGTTACCCGCATTGTTCCGATTTGGGAAGCAACGCTCGAGCCAACTTTTCCTGCCAGAACTACTGCAGAGATAGTCGGACTCAACTCTAAAATGGATGAGTCACGAAGAATCATCCCAATAACAGACTTAGGAATCAAATCACTAACGAGCTGAAAGGCAGTCTGGACGGTTGTAACTGCACCTAAAAACACAGAAATTATTGCAATGATTCCTAAAGAGCCAACACCGATAGATACCATCTCGTGGAAAATTTCCTTTTTATAAATATTCCATTTCTCCGGTCGGCGGAAAACTGCTTTTAACAATAAAATATATTTACCTAATGGGTGAAATATCATTTGAAAATTGTTTTTTTTACTTTTTATACAATATTAATATAAAATTGTCAGTGCTATGGAAAGAAGAATTATTTAACAAAGGTAATCAAATGAGATTATGCCTTAAATTAAATACTTCGCCATCATTGATTTTATTAATTTTAATCCATGAACGCAATTATAACCGGTGCAACAAAGGGAATTGGCAGGGCCATTGTTATGGAACTCGCGGCAAATAATTATAATATCATTTTTTGTGCAAGAGATGAGAAAGAAGTTCAAACCCTTCTGAATGAACTAACTAGCAGGTATTCCCATCTTCAGTTTTTTGGTATGCGTGCAGATATGGAAGAAAGCTCTGATGTTAGAGAATTTGCTGAGTTTGCCATTGGAAGTGTAGGTCATGTGGATATTCTTATTAATAATGCAGGCTTATATATCCCATCTGGAATTATAGATGAAGTTGCTGAGTGCCTCCAGCGACAAATGCAGGTTAACGTTTTTGCTCCTCATTATTTAAGTAAGTTTTTTGCATCCAGAATGATTGAGGCTGGTAAAGGGCATATTATTAATATTTGTTCAATAGCAAGTCTGGAGCCTGTTGTCAGGGCAGGTTCATACAGTATTAGTAAAACGGCATTGCTAGGGCTTAACAAGGCACTGCGGGAAGAACTTAGGCCTGCAGGGATAAAAGTAACGGCTGTATTACCCGGATCTACACTGACTAATTCATGGACTGGAACCGAGCTTCCAGAGGATTGGTTTATTCTTCCTGAGGATGTAGCTAAATCTATTATAAACTGCCTTGCAATGAGTTCAGGAGCAAATATTGATGAGATTGTTATTCGGCCATTATATGGGAAGATTTAACCATGTTGTCAATTAATTTTTTACCGATAAATTAATGCGCTTTACCGAGAACTTTGGATAACCTACCTAATTGGTATTTAGAACCAGGGAATGATCGCGTAGTTTTGATCTATCAATTGGCGAAAAGAATCATTGATATAAAAAAGCCGAACTAATAAAATAAAAATAGATGGAAAAGAAACTTCAACGCATTGAACAGGAAAAAATGATTGCGGGTGTGTGCACCGGTCTTGCAGAATACTTCGATATAGATGTAACTTGGATCAGGATTGCTTTTGTAATAGCAGTATTGGCTGGAGCTTCAGGCATACTTGTATATATTGTATTTTGGATTGCCGTGCCTAAAAGACCTTACGTGCCAGAATACAGTCAGTTTAATGCTGATTATAAAGTTGCTGACAGGGCAAATAATTTAAATTCTGCTTTCCCCAAAAAAAAGAAAGGTAATGGGCGACTTATTGTCGGTTCCTTCTTTATATTCTTAGGAACTTTTTTTCTTCTGAATGAGTTTGACCTTATTCCGCGCTGGATAGAGTTTCAAAACCTATGGCCATTGATTTTGATATTCATGGGTTTATTTACGCTGGCAAATGCTAGAAAAAAGGAACCCTGGAACGAGAATTGGACTCAAACAGATGGGTTTAATCAAAGCACAACCTCTCAATCAGAAGAGCCTTTGACCACAACAGAATCTGTTGAACCAACAGAGGAATTAAATACTAATACTGACCCAAAGCAAAACTAAGCTATCATGAAAACCGAAAGAATTGTTTGGGGTTTGATCCTCATCTTTACAGGAAGCATTTTTCTGCTAGAAAACTTTAACCAGATTGAGTTTTACTGGAGTTCAGTATGGAGGTTCTGGCCAGTAATATTTATTTTGATTGGTGCGAACATGCTCCTGAGCAGATTCGGGAACAAATCTGCTGCTCCTTTTATTATTGGATTAATCACAATAATTACGCTGGGATTGATTACCTATCAAGGTACCCGACCAGACGAAGGAAGAGGCTGGTTGAATTTCAAATATGAAAACGATAATGATGAGGATAGTGATTCCAGTGGGGCCAACACTAACTTTACTGAAACTTATGACGGTTCTAAAAATGCAAGTCTAAACATTTCGGGTGGAGCAACCAGTTTCAGACTTACAGATACAACATCTAACTTATTTGAAGCAAGTACGATGAGACAGTTTGGAAGGTTTACACTGAATAAGTCTGTGATCGATTCCATTGAAGTTCTGAATTTTAAAATGCGTGGCGGAAAACAAAGATGGAATTTGGATAAAATAGAAAATAACGAGACTCTTATTAAAATGAACAATATTCCCGTTTGGGATATTAAAATAGAAATGGGAGTGGGTGAGGCAATCTTTGACCTTAGTAATTATAAAGTTAAAAAACTAGTATTTGAAGGTGGTGCGGCAACTTTTGAGGCCAAGCTTGGTTCGCAATTGCCATTAACGGAAGTTGTAGTGGAAACCGGAGTTGCAAATAGTGAGATAGAAGTGCCTAAAAGTTCAGGTTGTAGAATTGTGGTGGATAGTGGATTATCATCGAAGGATTTTATTGGTTTCATTGAACAATCTGATGGAACCTATGAAACCAGTAATTATGGCACTGCAGCAAATAAGATTAATATCAGTTTGAAAAGTGGACTGTCTTCATTTGAAGTTACAAAGTATTAAATATCTTTGATGGCAATACGGATGCGGTCATCTTGAAGAAATTCAGGACAGGATGACGGCCTTTTCCACATAAAAAATGAAGGATTATATTGTTGTTGTTGATGGGAAACCAACTGGGCCTTATTCACCAGATCAGCTAAAGGGACTCAAAATTAAGTCAGGTACCTTTGTGAAGACTGAGGACATGGACGACTATAAAGAAGCACATGATGTTCCTGAGTTATGTGAATTTCTGGGTATCAAAACTCATATCCGGGAACCACAATACTTCGCTTCCCTGGACGTCCGACTTCTCGCAGTAATCATCGACTACTTTATTATTTTTGCTATTTATTGTGTTATCGCGACAATCGTGGTGATTTTTATTGATGAGAAGCAAATGCGTATCATTGTTTCTGTGGCCGGTCTTGCAATCATCCCCGTTTCAAAAATTATTTATTGTACCATTATGGAATCCTCAGCTAGACAGGGGAGCTGGGGTAAAATCTTAATGGGACTTAAGGTGTCTGATGAGAAAGGGGCACCAATCGCTTTTGGTCGTTCAATAATCAGAAATTTATCCAAAATTATCAGTACAGGCACTATTGGCTTGGGTTATATGATGGGATTTTTTGACAAGAAACAGCAATGTTTGCATGATAAGATTGCCGGGACGCTGGTGATTAAGGATAGGTTGATTTAAATTAGTTGACAGTTGACAGTTGACAATTGACAATTTCCTTGTTATTAGTGTTTCCTGTTTTGGTGTTCTCAACAACCATTATTTGGCTTTAAGCTTTCTGCTTTTACCTCGAATCCTTCTATTGTTTTTCTCTAAAAAATAGGTGAAATTGCTATCAGGGAAACCTGCATAAATCTATCATCTATGAAAAGAAGAGAATTAATTAAAGGTCTTACTTTTCTGCCGCTGGCAGGAGCTGTCGCCGGATCACCTGAAACAACCATTGGGGCTGCAAATGAGTTCATCGCACCAGTGCTGCCTGATGGACCGCTAACCCCCGGTCCGCAAATATTCCAGTCGATTGGAGTTGAGCCGGTAATTAACTGCCGCGGGACGTTCACCATTATTGGTGGCTCAATTGAACTTCCTGAAGTCAGAGCAGCCATGGATTCTGCTTCAAGACATTTTGTACAGATGGATGAACTGGCTGATGCGGTAGGGAAGAGGCTTGCTGAGTTAACTGAAGCTGAATGGGGGATGGTAACATCTGGCTGTGCAGCTGCACTTAAAATGGCAACCGCAGCTTGTGTTACAGGAGGTAACCC
>JBIIRT010000125.1:0-7631 GCA_044341405.1 Daejeonella sp.
TACTAACTTTGAAATTTAATTCAGGGTTATAAAAATTAACTTCTGGTAAGTATTGTTTTACCGGAGCATCTAGACTTATTTTGCCCTCATTTGCAAGCTGCGCTGCCAATGTTGCCGTAAAAAGCTTAGTGTTTGAAGCTATGGGAAACAGCGTAGTTTCGGTGGCAGGGAGTTTTTTGTCAAGGTCTCTGTAGCCGTATCCTTTAGAATAAATAACTTGTTCTTTGTGAACTATAACTAAAGCCAAGCCGGGAATATTCCAGTCTGAAAGCAAGCCATTCACATAGGTATCAATTTTTGCTGCTTTGTCCTTAAATTCGTTGTTCTGGCCAGAAACAAGCAATGGAAGCAGAAGTAGTATTAAGAGTATTTTTTTCACTTGATAAAGATATTGTATAATTTATTTGATCAAAAGGTTCTGAGGTAATACCGGATTACTGAGCAGCTCTGCAAAAACCGCCCATTGTTTCTTTGCATCTTTTCCATCTCCGGCTTTCGCTTCCACATATTGTTTCACTAGGTCCATCCCGTAATTGTAATTAATAATATAACTGCGGTATTTACGGATGAAGGAGATTGATTTCAATGCTGTTTCTTCATTATAAAGACAATAGTTGATCATCCAGTTTAGGGCCTGGTTTTCATTCATGGTACCATCAACCAAACCTCTTCCGGCTTCATTTCTGGCATAGTTAAGCTTTGATCTGACGGCCAGGGCCTTGAAATAAAGGCTTAGGTTTGTGGTGTCTAATCCGGCAAGGGGGGATATTATTTCCTTGGCAAAATTGATTTTATTTTCCCCCGGAAAAGCAAGATCGACACCATAATTAGCGCTACCTTCTGCAATAAAGGATTGCGGACTAAACAATGGATATAATGAAATTTCAACCCAGCCTTTGTCGCGGTAAAGGTTTTTTTCAAGAAGCATATTATAAACATGGTGCCCCGGATAACTTTCATGGCTTCCCACATCAATGGCACGTTCTAAAAAGATCTGAGTATCGGTATTGATCTGTATGACACTCATGAAATTGCCTTTGTACCAGTTATAGCCACTCCAGGGTTTATTATTTACGTATTCAATACTAAATGATTCTTCGGCAGGAAGGGCATAATGTTCTTTGGTTTTTTTTCTGGCCTCCGCAATGGTGGCTCTGAAAACAGTATCCAGTTTATCCTTGGGGATGATGAATTGATTGGCCAGATTTTGAAACCGGATTTGAACATCTCCCTTACCGGGAAGGATTTTATTGAGGGAATCTAAGAGTGCGGCGTAATGGCTTTCAGGATAAATGGGAGCTACAATACCAAACAGGTCTTTGGATTCTTCATCAAAACTTTTGAACTCACCTGAAAATATTCGGATCCTGCGATCAAAAGCTGTGAGTTGCTGCGACATCCAGGCGGCTCTTATTTTGCCTGTATCGCTGAGTGCTGAGGCGATCTCAGTGAGTTTAGTTTTTAGTCCGCCGACAGCGTTTAACAGACTGTCTTTTGGAAATATTGTCCGTATAGCATTTTTCGGTTTCAAAGAATCCGGACCGTAATAAGCATCTACAAAATCAGGATCATACTGACCGATGTTTAATCCGAGATGTACATATTGCTCTGCCAGGCTGTTTAACTCTGAATCTCTGGTTTTGTTTTTTCCTGAACAGGAGAACATAAAAATCAGAGGGATGAAAAGGAAGAGGGGGTTGATTTTGTGCATGAACTAAAAAAATTGCTTAAATAATTATGCAAAATAGTAAATTCCCTTATCACGGTATGTGGTTCTGATTAAGTTTTGAATGTTGAATATTTTGGGGTTGCGGCTTTCGCAGGTTCCCGCTTTCGCGGGAATGACAAATATGTTGGCGGGGACAGGGAGGTTCCCGCTTTCGCGGGAATGACATGCTTATAGGGGTGGGAATCGGAGGTGATTTACCTTTGAAATGATCGTTGGTGTTTTCGTTTTTTCGATTCCGGCGAAGGCCGGAATCTCCTCCTCCCTCCACCCATGCACTTGTCATTCCAGCGAAAGCTGGAACCTACTTCAGTTTAATTGTTCGTAAGGTATGCCCTTAATTAATGAGATTGCCCCTCCGAGGTGGGACTGACAAAAACTCAATCTAGAAATAATGATGGATAATGTTTAAAATGCCTCGCCCAAACTCAGGTAAAGTCCTTGCTGCCTTTTTTCACCGGGGTTTTGTTCGCCGATGGCGTAGTCGATTCTCACGCTGAGTCCGCGTTCAATGTCAAAGAAATATCTGAATCCTCCGCCTAAACTGGGCTTGAGCTGAATGAGTTTCAGATTGTTTTTTGTATAAACATTTCCTGCGCCAGCAAAACCTACCAAACCGAATCGGGGATTTAATCTTAGCCTTAGTTCACCCTGCATGGCTAATAAATTTTCATCACGGAATCGTCCAGCATAATAAGCGCGCATCATTTCATCATTTCCGAGCTGCGGGAGCAGGTAGAATGGAGTATTATTTCCACTTATGGCTTGAAAATGAGCATTTAAGCCGAGAGTAGTCTTTTTACTCAGACTTTCAAAATGCCGTAAATCAAGTTTAAGGAGTCCGCCATTAAAATCATCAGCCCCAAACAGATCCGGCGCATATGAATAATTAAATCTCAGAAATGAACCCTTTGTAGTATAGGTATTGGTATTGCGATTGTCCAGAACATGAGTGAGTCCCAGAAAGAAAGCCCGTCCGCCATCTTTATCTACAATACTCGGATTAGTGCTATAAATTCCGCCGCTTAATTTATCTTCGAAGCGATTGGATTCATAAGCCATATTAAATCCTAAGTAAACGTTTCTAGCATACCTTTGCTCTATACCGGCATTGATTTTGAAAAGTTTTTGGGTGATGGGGTCTTCATTCAGTTCTAGGGTAGAATTGCCAATGCCATAGAAATTGAAAGGGAAATTCCGGTAACGGATTTCCGAAGTTATATGGTACTTATTGCCGGGTGTCCAGATATCTGATTTTAAGGCGAAGTTGCTTTGCTTCTTTGTAGTAAACGTAACCATACCTGTAATTCGTGAGGTGCGGATCAGGCTATCGCTTTTATCGGTGTAGAATGAATATAAACCTGCACCTCCTATTTCTACCCCAGTTTCCTGTGCAAATCCAATTGCCGGAAGAGGCAGGAAACTGCTCTTGCGGGTGGTATCAGCTTCATTGGAAAGCATTTTCCTGATCAGCTTCATCTGCCCGAATCCGTTTAAGGAGATCAGGATTAAAAAGCTGAGCGCAAAAATCTTTCTTAGCAGTTCTTTATTCATAGAAGGGGCAAAGGTAATTATTGTTTAAATAGGATTGAATGTAATTCGTGGCGGGTCTAGCGGGTCAAGCCCGCCATGACACTAGTATTTAGTTTTTTCTCGCTAAGACGCAAAGTTCGGCCGGGCTCTTAAATCATTTGTTTACTACAAAATTTTTTACGTCCCTGCGTCTCTGCGAGAGCTTCTTGTGGGTCTAGTGGGTCAAGCCCGCCATGACACTAGTATTTAGTTTTTTCTCGCTAAGACGCAAAGTTCGGCCGGGCTCTTAAATCATTTGTTTATTACAAAATTTTTTACGTCCCTGCGTCTCTGCGAGAGCTTTTTGTGGGTCTAGCGAGTCAAGCCCGTCATAACAATGAATCCCTTTGGGCACTTCAATTGATTGTCATCCTGGCGAAGACCAGGACCTCCTAATTTATAAAAGACAACTATACAGCCAAGATGCTAAGACGCAACTTTACGTGGATTTTCTATCTTTTATCAAAATTTATTTTCCAATAAAATAGTCAAATCGTATCTTTTATTTACCATTTAATCTGGAGCACTTTGACTAGTTATCCCACTGATGCTGGCCAATTAACGATGATTTATTAAGCACATTAATCCTGGTCAATTAATTTCCATTCCGATGGATTGGCTCTAGTAACACAATTTAAGGGAGTCATTATACGATTCTGCCAATTCCACCTCGATGCCGATAAGTAATGATGATTCATATCTTATTTGTCAGGTTTTATGTATTTCGTCTTAAAAAATTTTAATTTTAGAAGCCTCACAAAACAATGTTCAAAATCCTTAAATCAATCTGTGATTTCCTATAAAATGTTTAAAATTTAAAAAGCCTGGGAGTTTTATTTCATTATTTAGCATACTTGTTTTATATTGGAATTTCATAAATAAACGATTATGGTAAAGCTTTTTAAGGTATTATTCTTCATCCTATTCCTAACAAACTTGTTTTTTAATTTGGCTCAGGCACAGTCAAAAAACATGTATGACATTGTTTTGAAAAACGGTCGCGTAATAGACCCGGAAACTAAATTGGATGCTATTAGAAATGTAGGTATTATCAATAACCGCATTGTACAAATTACCACAGAACCCTTGCAGGGAAAAGAGGTAATTGATGTCAGTGGTTTGGTGGTCGCTCCGGGATTTATTGATTTGCATGCACATGGTCGCAGTAATGCTGAGCAGGAATACCAGTTGCATGATGGTGTAACTACCTCCCTGGAATTGGAATGGGGTATTGAACATTTGGGCGCCTGGTACGAATCAAGAACCGGAAAGGCGCTGATTAATTTCGGTGCCAGTGTTTGCTGGCCTTTTGAGCGATTAAAAGCAATAGATAAATTTAAACAGGCTGCAAACGATTTACGCGAAAAGACAGCAAAAGGACAATCAGATATTGGTGTACTCATGGATGCGGTTGGTCCGGCAGCAAGTGTACACCTAAATGCTGATGAGACTGCAAGAACCCTGGCCAATATAAAAACTTCCTTAGCGGAAGGAGGTATTGGTATTGGTGCCCCAATTGGCTACCTGCCAACCTCAAAGCCAGCCGAATTGTACAGCGTATTTAATCTTGCAGCCGAAATTAACTCGCTTGTTTATACCCATGTTCGCAATGCAGGTATCACCGCGATACAGGAAGTAATTACGGACGCTATGCTTACAAAAGCTCCTTTGCACATCGTGCATATCAATAGTGTTGCCAGAGATCAAATTCAATTTGCAGTGGATATGGTAAATCAGGCCCAAAAAAGAGGTTTTGATATTTCAACCGAAATGTACCCTTATACAGCAGGCTCTACGTTAATTCAAAGTGCCATGTTCGACGAAGGATGGCAGAAAGAAAAAGAGATTTCTTATAATGACCTTCAGTGGGTTAATACAGGAGAACGGCTTACCAAAGAAACTTTTGAAAAGTACAGAAAAGAAGGTGGTGCATTAATTGCGCACCTGATGAAACCTGAATGGATTAAAACTGGTGTTGCAGCTCCGGGTGTGATGATTGCTTCCGATGGAATGGCTTATGCAAAACGGGCTCATCCACGCACTGCCGGTACATTTTCGAGAGTATTGGGAAAATATGTAAGAGAGGATAAAGTGATTGATTTGAATACAGCTATTGAAAAAATGACTTTTCTTCCGGCCAAAAGATTAGAAAACATAGCTCCCATGATGCGTTTTAAGGGAAGAATACAAGTGGGTGCCGATGCAGACATTACAATTTTTAATCCGAATACTGTTATCGACAAATCTACTTATGAAAAGGGTTTGGAGTTTTCAGGAGGCATTGAACATGTATTGGTAAATGGGGTGCTTATGTTAAAGAATGGGAAGAAAAATGATTCTGCTTTTCCGGGACAAGCTGTTTATGGGAAGTTTAAGAAGTAGGTTAGTTTAAGGTAGTCAACAAGCGAGTGATTATAGGATTACTAGCGTCCTGAGAAAATGGAAGGTTAGGAACTATGATCCAATTCCTAACTTATAATGATTCTCTTTGCTTTTCCTTCAGCCCGCCCGGATGAACCCGTTCGGACGGGCAGCAAATTAACATGCCGAGGAGGAACGACGAGACCATGAGTGCCTAAAAACAATAAACAAAAACGAATAAATGCCGCCGCTGTCCCGAAGCTTCGGGACTATTGAAGTTAGTGCTGTGGCTTGGCCTTTGCTTACCGCAATATCCGCCCTATGCGGAGAAAAAAAATGTTAACGTAGATTTTGTGCTTTGGCTAAGGCTTATGGACAATCCTGTCAGAATAGGTGAAAATATTGTAGGTTTTGATGCAGTGAAGGTTATATAAAAATTGATATTCCACTGATGGAGCACGCGTGCCGCATGTTCCATGAGTAATTTGTTAGCGCACTCGACACGCGTGCGCCAGCAGGGATTGATCTAATAAAAAAGAGAAGAAATTATACGCAAGGAATATGATGGTTACAAAATGAATTTAGAAGAAATAATCAATTATAGACGCTCTGTAAGACATTACAAAGACGAGCCTTTAAACGCTGAAAAAGTTAAACACTGCATTGAACTTGCAACTTTAGCTCCCAATAGCTCTAATATGCAACTGTGGGAATTTTATCACGTAACAGATGCTGCAACACTTAAAAAACTTTCTGTGGCTTGTTTAAATCAAGGAGCGGCAACTACTGCCCAACAGATGGTGGTTTTTGTTACAAGGCAGGATTTGTATCGAAAAAGAGCCGCTAAAATCCTAGACTTAGAAACTCAAAATATCTTAAAAAACACTCCCGATGTAAAGCAAGCAAAGCGAATAAAAACCCGGAAATTGTATTATGGAAAAGTAATGCCTTTTTTATACATGAGCTTTTTTGGTTTTTTGGGAATTATTAGAAAAATCTTTGTGAATATTATAGGGCTTTTCAGACCAATTGTTTACCAGGTATCGGAAAATGATATGCGGGTTGTGGTTCATAAAACCTGTGCTTTGGCAGCTCAAACATTTATGCTGGCTATGGCTAATGAAAAATATGATACTTGTCCGATGGAAGGTTTTGACAGTAAAAAAGTGAAAGGTATTTTAAAATTGCCTTATGGAGCCGAAATCAATATGGTTGTATCCTGTGGAATTAGAGATGAGCATGGAGTTTGGGGAGACAGAATTAGAGTGCCTTTTGATGAAGTGTATCGAAAAATATAAAAAACTCTAAAGCGGATTCAGACCTTCCCCTCTGTTCGGTGTTCACACCGTACCAGGCACGATCATATCATTGGTCTGTGACAACACCAAGCATAAGGAATTGGTCGGTGATAACACCAACCACAGGGACCCAATAAAATTTCGAATAGCCGGAAGCTACCTCCTCCGGCAAGGTTTATTTTACCCGCTACTGTTTTTATAGGGCCGCGCAGCCCGGCAAAAGAACCACCACCCCTGCAAAATAAACCCGGGTGTCAGCTCTAGCTTTTTGCCAGGTCAAAATTTTTTCTGAAAAAGCAATTTATGTGCAAAAACTAGGGCAGAACACGGGTAATCGGGACCGAAGAGCCACAGGCACTGCTTTCTAAAAACCTTAGAAAAATCAGTCCTTTTAAACATTATTCCCCTCTGTTCGGTATTCACACCGTACCAGGCAAGATCATATCATTGGTCTGTGACAACACCAAGCATAAGGAATTGGTCGGTGTTAACACCAACCACAGGGACCCAGTATCTAATCTCAATACTCAATACTCAATACTCAATTCTCATTACTCAATACTCAAAAATTTGCTTCCTACCCTAAAGAAGGGTAATTTTGCCACTTAAATTTTAATTATGACTGTTGAAAGAGGACCAATCTCGCGTTTTATAGAAAGAAATTACCTGCATTT
>JBIIRT010000126.1:0-7620 GCA_044341405.1 Daejeonella sp.
CCTAAATACGTTTAGACTTTTACTCTCATCTTTATCTTCAACTTCAGGAAGTCGTAAGAAATAAAAGATAATAGCAATAAGCAGAATCAAGCTTCCCAGAATAAAATAAGGCAATTTAACGGTAGAAGCTTCGGATGCCAGAGCAATCTGCCTTGCACTTTCTGTCATGGAATCTAATTCCTTATCACTATAGCCTTCTGTTAAAATAAATCTCGCACCGATTATCGGAGCCATGGTAGCTGCCAATCCGTTAAATGACTGCGCAAAATTAAGTCGGCTGGTGGCAGTATCAGGATCCCCAAGTAAAGAAACATAGGGATTTGCTGCTGTTTCAAGTATTGTTAATCCGCAGGAAATGATGAACAATGCGCCGAGAAAAAACGAATATTGCTGCGTATTTGCTGCTGGAATAAACAAGAAAGAACCTATTGCAAATAAAACCAGTCCGGATAAAATACCAGTCTTGTAACCATATTTTTTCATCAGTATCCCTGCCGGAATAGCAACCAAAAGATAAGCTATAAAAACAGCAGAATCTACCAATGAAGATTGTAATATGTTGAGGCTAAAAGATTTTTTTAGATGAGGAATAAGTATTGGATCAAGATTATGAACAAAACCCCACATAAAAAAAAGTGAAGTAACCATGATGAAAGGGAAAAAGTATTTGTTCTTTGCCATATAATCCTACATGAATATGTACCGCTTTAAGTGTATATCCCTTAGTCTGAATAACTAAATTCTAACTAAAAGCCGGATTGGCCTGAGGATTACATTACAATAATACTAATTCGAAAAGTTTATTCTAACTAGATAAAATGTTTAAATGGATATTTTTGAAATATTTTGAACTGAGATAACATTCAACCTACAATAAAAGCTTTCAGCAATATGAAAATTTGATCAAACAAATTAAATAGGATACAGCAAAATGCAAGTATTCTTAGTTGAATTACATTTAAATATAAACTATCGGGACTAATCATGAAGATTTACAACACAGCATCAGGCATTAGACCTTTGGAATAATCGATATAATTTGAAAAAATATAGCATTTAACCAAATCTTACTGAATTCAGTAAATCAATGACTGATGATTGCCTGAAACCTTCACCTGTTTAGACTCATGGTTAAGCTATTGAATGTAAAAGATTGAACATACTTATTGGACTGATTACAAAAACCAAAACAGTCCTATACAATCAAATGCTATTACATGAGTAAAAAATATTTTCTACAAAAAAGAATTAATTCAATTAAGAGGCCTTTTGAATAAACCGCCCGTAACTGCCTTGCCAAGAATATGTCCCTGAATTGTTTGCATAACCTTTGCTCTGGTCTCGAAAGGATCATTGTTTACTGCTGGAAAATCGAGGGTGATATCAAGAGCAAGAATTTCGAACATGTAATGATGAAGTGGGCCACTTGCAGCGGCTCCAGGTCCACGGTAAACCGGACCAGTTACACTTATTTGATAACTTCCATCAGGCAATTTCGCTCCTCTAGGCAGCCCTTCCGGTAAGCCTGTTGCATTTGCTGGAATATTCCAAACCAGCCAGTGAACCTGATCGTCTGTTGTTTTATTCCGAACAAAATCAAGATCATGCATATGTAATAACAAGCTTTTTGTACCTGCTGGTATATTTCCCCAAGACAATGCGGGTGATGTTCCTTCACCTGGTGCTGCTCCCGGAGCTGCCTGGCTATATTTCACGGGTATAATTGTCCCGTCTGCAAATGCATTTGTAGAAAGTGTCATAGCAGCAGGGGCAATTTGAGCAAAGCTTAAAAAAGCCACTCCTAAAAATAATACGGTTGTTAAAAATATTCTCTTCATAATGAATTGATGGGTTATATAGTATGAGCAAATTAGCCAATAAAATGGTTTATTCATGCTAGAGTATGTAAAATATAGGTTATGTACCCGAATATGATTAAAAATTTGTGAAGAATAAGAAATAGGCTGATCCGGTAAAAAATATTGAACAAAATGCGAGGAACGCAATTTTACGTAATTCTATACTTCCTAAACTAAGTACAATCATAAACTTTACCAACGTATTTGAAAGTGCTGCAATTAAAATGGTATTAACAGCAATCGCAGAATCTCCCCCGGATTTTGCCATTTTGGCCATAGATAGTGTAATAGCATCCACATCAGTTATTCCTGAAATTGCTCCTGCAATATAGGTTCCGCTATCGCCAAAATTATCTCCTGCATATTTAACAAACCATTGAACTAGAGCATAAAGTAGAGCAAACTTAATTGCTGTGGTTTCAACTTCCATTTAGGAATAAATTTTAATAAGATAGGTATATGATTAATTGAGGGCCGATGGCTATCGGGTTGAGGATTGAGAATAATCTCAATCCTCAATTTTCCGTCAAATGAGTTATTCCAGGGCAAATGCTACGTAGCTGTCGCCCTTATTCATTCCCAGTTTGGTTCCACCGCAGGCGATCACTACATATTGTTTGCCATTAATCATATACGTTGAAGGTGTAGCAAAACCCGATGCAGGCAAAGGGTATTCCCAAAGTAATTTGCCGGATTTTTTATCAAAAGCCCTGAACGTATTGTCTTTGGTTGCAGCAATAAATAATAAACCTCCAGCAGTTATCAATGGTCCGCCATAATTTTCAGTTCCCGTAACAGGAATACCTTTTTTACTTAATTCTTTTATTTCACCCAAAGGAATCTTCCAAACCTGTTCACCCGTATTGAGGTCAATTGCACTAAGTGTTCCCCAGGGCGGACTAATAGCCGGGTAGCCCTTTTCATCCAAAAATTTATTGTATCCATTAAAGCGGTAAGGAACATCTGGGTATTCATCTTTGACCACAACAGATGACTCCTGTTTCTCTTCACCAAAAATATAGGATACAATAGATTGCTTATCGGCTTCACTGATTTGGCTGAATCCGGGCATCATTCCTTTTCCGTTTGTAATCAGACTTGTTGTTATCGTGCGTCCTAACCGCTCTCGTATCCCAATCAAAGCTGGGTAACCACTTTGGGGATTACCGGAAAAATCAGGCTTATGGCATGACTGACAATGATTAAGATACAAAGATTTACCAGTACTCAGAGCTTTCGTTTTTAATTCAGTTTTGGGACTAAGGCTAAATAACCAGGCCATTTCATTTGAATTAACATACATAATACCTTCTTTATCCACTGCAGCCCCGCCCCATTCTGCTGCCCCGTCAGGTCCGGGAAAAATAAGCGTTTGCCGAAAATCAAGTGGTTCAAAAGCACCCAACTTTGCCTGTCTGAAAATGGTTAACAGAGAATCCCTTTTCCCTGAAAATGGAGTAATCTCATTTTCACTAAGTGTTTGTCTTGCAAATGGTTTCGGCAATCGTGGTATGGGTTGAGTGGGCCATGTTTTTTCACCTGGCAAGGTAGATTGAGGAAAAGGAACTTCATCTATTGGAAAAATCGGTTCTCCGGTTACCCTGTCAAAAACAAAGATGTGACCTGATTTGGTCACCTGAGCAACAACATCAATACTTTTACCGTTTCTATTAATCGTGAGCAGATTAGGAGGCGCAGGAAGATCCCTGTCCCATACATCATGGTGAACAGTCTGGAAATGCCAGATATATTCTCCTGTTAAAGCATTCAGGGCAAGCAATGAATTAGCATAAAGATTTTGTCCTTCGCGGTTTCCACCATAGAAATCAAAAGAAGC
This sequence comes from Daejeonella sp., assembly GCA_044341405.1. Lineage (GTDB taxonomy): Bacteria > Bacteroidota > Bacteroidia > Sphingobacteriales > Sphingobacteriaceae > Daejeonella. Next base: position 3,697 of record JBIIRT010000126.1, read on the forward strand.
CGATCCAGTTGGTACATACAGAATTCCACGCTTTCGATCAACAGACATTCCAGACCAATTATTTGCTGCTCCTATAGCTGGGTTTTTATAGGCTTCTTTCGGCCAGGTTTCATATCCTTTTTCGCCAGGATGAGGAATAGTTTTAAACACCCAGGCCAGTTTGCCGGTTTTTACATTAAATGCCTGGATAAATCCTGGTGCGGAACCAGTACCTTCACCAAGCCTTAAAGGCATGATGATCAGATCGCCAAAAATTGTTCCAGGTGTTGTTGAGGAAACAAATTTTGATTCAGATTCCTTTCCCAGACCACTTCTTAAACTTACTCTGCCTTCATCACCGAAGGAAACAATTGGTTTCCCCGTTACAGCATCAATAGCATAAAGCCATGTTAGATAAGTGTACATTATTCGTTTATCCTTTCCCTTCGACCAATAAGCAACACCCCTATTTACGTTGGCAGCTGCCTTACTTTCCGGAGCAAATCGCCATAATTCTTGTCCGGTTGCCGCGTTCAGCGCAAACAAGTGATTTGAAGCTGTTACCGCATATAAACGGTTTTCAATGATGATAGGATTACATTGTACCTGTCCAGAATCTCCGGTGTGAAATTCCCAAACTGGCTTTAATGCTTTTATGTTTTCTGTATTTATATTGTTAAGGGAGGAATAATGATTTCTGTCTGGACCACCAAGATATTCCGGCCAGTCACTTTGAACTGGTTCTGAGAGATAATTATGGAAATTTAAAAATAAAACACAAACGCTGATAATTGCCAGCATCCTCAATAGAAAATTCTTCATCACAATAAATTTACACCAATAATAAAAATTTTAGCTCCATGTCTCAAGTTATAAAAAAAACTGAATCTACTGAACTAAATAGCTAAAATAATTCCACAGAAAAAATTACTTTTTGGGATAAACTAAGAGTGGTACTGATGAATTTAATGAATATTCTGCGGTGCTGCTTGAGAGAAAAAGTTTTTGGAAAAATCCTTGTTGCTGGTCCGTAAACATCACTAAAACAGATGGCTTATGTTTTTTAATTGCCGCTTGAAGGTTTACGACCAGATTATAAAGCATATTTATATTTTCGAGACTATACTTAATGTTTGATTTAGGGAATTTGTGAATGACATTTTCAATCACTTTCGAATCAAAAACGATATCTGATGGATAATTAAGATGCAAAATTTCGATTTCTGCACCAAAAAGACCTGCAAATTCAACTACCTTTTTCATTTCTTTTTCAAGATCTGAAAGATCTGAAGCATATAAAATAGACTTGATTTTAGTCTGCTTGTAGGTATTTGGAACCGCAATCACCGGTACCCTTGAATCCAAAATCAGATTAGAAGTAATGGTTCCAAAAATCTTCTTCACCTGTCCAGCCCCTCTTCTACCAATACAGATTAAATCAAATCCCTTTTCCTTGGCATACTTCATGATGTTTGCATCTGTAATGAAAGAGCTAACTGTAACATGATGTATTTTTCCGGGTATCATATCCATTCCAGCATAAACTGAAGCAACAAACTTTTCAAGCTTAGCTTTAATCTTTGTGGCCTCATGGTTCTCATAACTACTGAACGTTTTTTCACCCCATGAAGTAGGCTTCATGATGTGATAAGAATGAAAAAATGTCAACTCACATTCTTGTTGTGAAGCCATTTGTATTGCAAAGCGCATACCTGCTTTAGAATTTGCGGAAAAATCGGTTGTAACGAGAATATTTTTCATGGTGATAGGATTAGTTAAAATTCTAATTTCTATTTGTCGTAAAAATTTTAACCAATTCATTAATGATTAAAACCTTAATTTTTTGCTTCAATAGAGAAATCAAAATTAAGAACTAGAATGTCCGAGTAAATGACAATCCTCAATATTGTAGATGATCATAATCACAAAATCATTGCCTATAAATGTTGATGTTTAGATAATCATGTTTTTTTCTCTTAAGAGCTGTATATGTCATTTGAAAATGCCGAAATTGAAAATTGAATAACTAATTTACCAATGTTAATTACTGCAAAGATTTAAGAACTTGTCGAAGAACCCATTTCCATTTCATGGATTAAGCACTAAAGAAGTTACTGAACGTAAGAAAGATGTATCTCATAAAGTTTCAGAACAAAATGAACTATTAATCCTATTAAAGGATACGGTATTTGAACCTGTATTCATTCTATTGATTGCCTCTGCGGGTGTTTATCTGCTTCTTGGTGAACTTTCTGAGGCAATTTTTCTATTGTCTGCCGTGATTCTTGTTTCTGCGATTTCATTCTTTCAAACCTATCGAACCAGAAAGGCATTGTCCTTACTCGAAGTACTTACAGCCACAAAAACAAAAGTTATTCGGGATGACGAAGTAATAGAAATCAACTCGGAGGAGATTGTTAATGGTGATTACCTCATTTCAGAAGAAGGCACTTTGCTTGCAGCAGATGGCCTGATCGTTCATAGCAATGATTTTGCTGTCAATGAATCTATGCTTACTGGCGAGTCATTAGCGGTTCATAAAAACACAAAGAAAGAGAATAATATAGTTTATCAGGGCACGCTGGCTATATCAGGCCTTGCAGTATATGAAGTCACGGCTACCGGAGCAGAAAGCAGAGCAGCCAGACTGGCAGCAGTAGCAAAAGGTATCAAGACAGAAAAGCCCCCCTTATACAAACAGATTTTGAGTTTTGTTAAAGCAATGACCATTGTAGGACTGGTTTGCTTCATAATTGTGCTTGCCATAAACTATTATCAAACTAACCAATTTCTTGAAAGCCTATTAAGTGCTTTAACCTTAGCAATGTCAATTCTACCGGAAGAGATCCCGGTTGCCTTTACAACTTTCATGGCACTTGGAGCATGGAAATTATCAAAAACCGGCATACTTGTTAAAGGCTTGAACACCGTAGAAACTCTTGGAGCATCTACAGTAATATGTATTGATAAAACAGGAACTATTACAGAAAACAGAATGGAACTTAGTGCTGTTTTTACATTTAAAACAGGCGAAACACTGAATGAAATTGATTTAAAATCAAAAACCACCTTGAATGAGGTGATAGAATTTGGAATGTGGGCATCAGAGCCGGTCCCTTTTGATCCAATGGAAATTTCTTTGCATGAATTTTATAAAAATCATGCCTCTAAAGATGAAAGAAAGGAATATTCAATGATTCATGAATATCCTTTGGGAGGGCAGCCGCCGATGATGACGCATTTGTTTGAAAATAAGCTGGGGGACCGGATAATTGCTGCAAAGGGAGCAGCAGAGCAGATCATGAATGTTTCAGGGCTAACAAAAGATGAGAAAGAGAAGATTAGCAAAAAAATAATCGAGCTGTCGTCAAGTGGCTATAGAATTTTGGGGGTTGCCAGAGCACAATTTGAAGGTAATTCCTTTCCTACTGATCAACAGGATTTTGAATTTAATTTTATTGGCTTGTTAGCCTTTTATGATCCTCCAAAACAAAATATTGAGAAGGTGTTTAATCAATTTTATGATGCAGGAATTAAGGTTAAGATTATTACAGGTGACAATGCTTTAACAACTTCTACAATTGCCAAACAATGCGGGTTCAGAAATGCAGAAAAAACAATTGATGGCACAGATCTACTGGACATGAGTGATGAAGAGCTTATTAAGGTTGCCAATGATTACGATATCTTTACAAGAATGTTTCCGGAGGCAAAACTTAGGATCATTGAGGTACTTAAACAGAATGGTGAAGTTGTAGCAATGACAGGTGATGGGGTAAACGATAGTCTGGCGCTCAAATCAGCTCACATTGGCATTGCAATGGGTAAAAAAGGTTCTGAAGTTGCCAGACAGGCTTCTTCGCTGGTGCTGATCGATGATGATTTATCACACATGGTCGAAGCCATCGCCATAGGCAGAAGAATTTATGAAAATTTAAAAAAAGC